>CAITEF010000322.1 GCA_903891315.1 uncultured Rhodospirillales bacterium
ACTCGGCGCAGCCCGCTTTCGGTGGCCAGCCGGTTCTCACCATGTCGCAGCCCGGTTTGGTAGGCGGCCCAGATGGAGGGGAATTGTTCGAGATAGCCCTTGTGGTAGCTGCGCCAGACCACTTCCTGGACGAATTTCTCCGCCAGATCCCCATGCGCACCCATCGCCGCTGCCACCACCTCGGCTTCGGTCAGCAGGCGGCGACGCAAATAGGGCGAGAGCATCGACACATCCGGCTCCCGATCCGGTCCGGGATCGGTGTTGCGGCGATAAGCATAGATACCACCCATTTTCGGGGTGAAGCGACACAGACGATTTAGCGCGAAGGCCCGCGAAGGCTCAAAGATATGGGTCATGACCCCCATATGGGTCAGGACAGGAAAGCGTCCACCAGCGAGACGAACCCGTCCGGGTTGTCGGCATGCAGCCAGTGTCCGGCATTCTTCAGCACGGCAAAGCGGGCGGCCGGAAACAATTCGCGGATGATCGCGCGGTGTTCCGGCTGGATATAGTCCGACCGTGCCCCTCCGACGAACAAGGTCGGGCCGAGATAGGTGGATTCTTCGATATTCGGCCAGGCTTCCAACAACGGCAACGCGTTGGTGATCGCCTCAAGCCCGATGCGCCATGCAGGCTCGGCACCGAATTTCAAATTCTGCAGCAGGAAGGCGCGGATCGCCGGGTTGTCGATGGTGGTTGCCAGAAACCGGTCGGCGGCGATGCGGGTGAAATCGGGGGCGAACGGCATCTTCGCCATTGCCTCGGCATAGCTCCGGTAGACCGGCGGATAGATCGCAGGCGCGATATCGGCGACCAACAGGCGGGAGACTGCGCCCGGCGCTTCAAGAGCCGCCGCCATCGCCACCTTGCCGCCCATCGAATGTCCAATCAACGCGCAGGGGAGTGCGTGGCGGGCACGCAGCGTCTCCAACACGTCCTCGGCCATCGCCGGATAGGACATAAAGGGCGTGTGCGGGCTGTTGCCATGATTGCGCAAATCGAGAGAGATCACGCGGAAACGCTCGGCGAGACGCTTCTGGATGGTGCCGAAATTCGCCGCCGAGCCGAACAGCCCATGCAGCAACGCCACCGGTGGTCCGGATCCGAGCTCGGTTCCGTTGAGAATCACGCGGCGAGATCCAGCACGATCTTGCCGATATGCGTGCTGCTCTCCATCAGGCGATGCGCGTCGGCGACCTGGGCGAACGGAAAGCGCGCATGGATCGGCGGCAGGCAGCGACCTTGATCCAGGATCGGCCAGACGCGCTCGCGCAATTCCGCCGCAATCGCCGCCTTCTGGGCGTTGGAGCGGGCGCGCATGGTCGAGCCGGTGAAGGTCAATCTGCGCATCATGATCGGCAACAGATCGAATTCCGCAATCTTTGAGCCCTGCAGAAACGCGATCTGCACCAGCCGCCCCTCAAGTGCCAGGCTGCGGATGTTGCGGGCGAAATAGGGTGCCCCCACCATGTCGAGGATTACATCAACGCCGCGTTTTTCGGTGAGCGTGCGGATCTCGTCGGCAAAATCCTGCGTGCGGTAGTTGATCGCAGCCTTCGCCCCGAGTGCGAGACAGGCGGCGACCTTCTCGTCGGACCCCGCCGTGGCGTAGGCGGTGGCACCGAATTCGCTGGTGAGCAGCAATGCCGTCGCCCCAATGCCTGACGTGCCGCCATGCACCAGAAAACTCTCACCCGCCTTCAGACGACCCATCATGAACACATTGGCGTAGACGGTGAACATCGTCTCCGGCAGGCAGGCGGCGGTCAGCGCGTCAACATTCTTCGGCCAGGGCAGGCATTGCGAGGCGGGCACGGCGCAATATTCCGCATAGGCCCCGCCATTGGCCAGTGCGGTGACGCGGTCGCCGATCTGCCATCCGGTCACGTCCGGGGCGAATGCCGCCACTTCGCCCGCGCATTCCAGGCCGAGCACCGGATTGGCACCGGGCGGCGGCGGATAGGCACCGCTGCGTTGCAACACGTCCGGCCGGTTGACGCCCACCGCCTGAACCCGGATCAGCACTTCACCCGCGCGCAGCTCGGGCAACGGTTGCGTCTCGATGGACATCAACTCCGCCCCACCATCGCGGTAAGCGACATATCGCATTGTGGTGGGGAGGCTCATGGTTTTGATCCTTGGGCGAATATCGCGGCATCAATCTTCTGCCAGTGACGCAGCGTCAAGCGGATGTCACACGATCCGGGCGAGGAAGCCGCGTGATCCCGGGAATGGCAGCCATCCGTTCCACCCAGGCGGCCACCGCCGGATAGAGCGAGAGGTCGAATTCTCCCTCATCGGCGACATGGGTGTAGGCGAACAATGCCAGATCGGCGACGCTCGGCCCACCTTCGACCAGGAATTTCGCCACAGCCAGACGCTGCTGCATCACGCCCAACGCCTTGTTGCCACGCTCGGCACAGAGCCGCAGTCGTTCGGCCTGCGCCTGTTTCTGGCCGCGATAGGTGATCAGGTTGCGCGCAACCGCGATATAGGGCTCGTGGCTGTATTGCTCCCAAAACAACCATTGCATCACCCGCGTGCGCGCCAGCCCCGGCTTGGGCAGCCAGGTGGTGCCCTCGGCGAAATGGCAGAGCATCGCGTTGGACTGGGTGAGCACAACACCGTCATCGAGCACCAGCACCGGCACCTCGCCCTGTGGATTCATCGCCAGATATTCCGGAGTGCGGGTGTCACCAAGGTTCGGGTCGGTCTCGATCCAATGATATGGGATGCCGAGCAGGCGCAGCATTTGTGCCGGTTTCCAGCAATTGCCGGACATCGTCATGCCGTGGATGGTGATCATCGCCCGTTCCTCCATTGCCCTCGCCGCTATGCTGGACAAGGATTGCAGGCGAGGCCAGCTTCAACCGGACGGGGCATGCATGCACGAGACGACAATTGACCCGATCGAGGCCGCCCTGTTCCGCAACGCCATCGTCGCACTTGCCGACGAGATGGCGCTGACGATCTATCGGACCGCCTATTCCGGCGTGCTGAAGAACATCATGGATTACTCGACGGCGATCTGTGACTCGCAGGGGCGGCTGGTCGCGCAAGGGCTCTCGCTGCCCGGCCATCTCGCCTCGATCCCCATCGCGCTCCAGGCCTGTCTGCGCCATTTCGGCGACGAGATTTTCGAAGACGACGTGCTGACGATGAACGACCCCTATGACGGCGGGATGCATCTGCCGGACATCTTCGTCTTCCGGCCATATTTCTCCCAAGGCCGCATCATCGCCTGGGCCAGCACGGTCTGCCACCACACCGATGTCGGCGGACGGGTGCCGGGGTCGAACGCGTCGGACAGCACCGAGATTTTCGCCGAGGGCCTGCGTCTGCCGCCGCTCAAGCTGCACGAGCGTGGGGTAGAGAACAAAACGCTGATGCGGATCATCGAACGCAATGTGCGTCTGCCCGATCGGGTGAAGGGCGATCTGCGCTCGCAGCTTGCAGCGGGCGAGATCGCGTTGCGTGGACTGGTCGATCTGGAGCGACGGCACGGTGCCGGAGGCCTGCTACGGCTACTCAACGAGACGATGGATTATTCCGAACGTCTCACCCGTCATGCATTGTCCCTGCTGCCGGATGGGGAGGCGACGTTTGTCGATTGGATCGATGACGACCAGATCGATGAAGACGTGCCGATCAAGCTGGTTTGCACCGTGCGCAAGCAGGGCGACCGCATGGTGTTCGACTGGACAGGCTCCAATCCACAGGTGAAGGGCGCGATCAACAACACCTGGAGCTACACGGCCGGGGCCAGCTATTGCGCCGCCAAATGCGTGATGTCGATCAACATGCCAAACAATGACGGCGTGTTCCGCGCCATCGAGGTGATCGCCCCGCCCGGCACGGTGATGAACGCCCTCCCCCCGGCTGCGTGTGCGGCGCGTGGCCTGACCGGGTTCCGCGCCGCCGATTGCGCGTTCGGCGCGTTGGCGCAACTTTACCCGGATCTGGTCTTCGCAGGCTCCGATGGCGGGAACACAGGGGTGACCATCGGCGGTGTGGACGCTGCACGTCGCCCGTTCATCTATGTCGATTTCCTCTCCGGGGCCTGGGGTGGCCGCCCGACGCGCGACGGGCTGGACGGCAACACCAACATGTTCGCCAACATGGCCAGCTTCTCCATCGAGGCGATTGAATCCGACAACCCGCTGGAAGTGCTCGATTACGAGATGGTGCCGGACACCGGCGGGGCCGGGCGCTATCGCGGCGGGCTGTCGCTGCGGCGGACATGGCGGCTGCTGGCCGATGAGGCGATTCTTCAGGTCCGCGCCGACCGCCACACCCATCGGCCTTACGGTCTGCATGGCGGTGGCGAGGGGGCGGCGAGCCGGAATATTCTGGATCCGGGGCTGGCATCCGAGCGCGAATTGCGCGCCAAGCTGACGATGACTCTGCACAAGGGCGAGGTCTTTCGCCACCAATTGCCGGGTGCTGGCGGGCTCGGAGATCCGTTGACGCGTGATCTCGATGCCGTGGCGAAGGATCTCAAACTCGGCAAGATCACGCCAGAGGGCGCGCTGCGGGATTATGGCGTGGTGCTCAAGAACGGCGTGATCGACCCAGTCGCCACCGAAGTCGAACGCCGGAGCCGCACCTCATGAAACTCCGCATCGGCATCGATATCGGCGGCACCTTCACCGATCTGGTCGCCATCGGCGACGACGGCAGCGTGCATCGCCTCAAACTGCCCTCCACCCCACATGATTACGCCGAGGGCGTGGTCAACGGTGCGGCTGCCTTGCTGGCTGCCACTGGCCATCAGGCGGATGAGATTCTGCACGCGACCACCATTGGCTCCAACGCCATTCTCGAACTCAAGATCGCCCGCACCGCGCTGATCACCACCAAGGGCTTCCGCGACGTGCTGGAGATTCGCGATCTGCGGATGCCGCGGCTCTACGACATCAACTGGACCAAGCCTGAGCCACTGGTGCCGCGCGATCTGCGGTTTGAAGTCGATGAGAAGATCCGCCCTGATGGCAGCGTCATCCGCGCGCTTGACTTGGACTCGGTTCAAACGGTCGTCGCCGCACTGATCGCCGAAAAGATCGAATCCGTCGCGATCTGCCTGCTGCATAGCTACGCCAACCCGGTGCATGAGATCGCCGTTGCCGGCGCCATCCGCGCCGCATTGCCTGATCTACCGATCAGTCTCAGCCACGAGATATTGCCGGAGGCGGGTGAGTATCCGCGAACCTCCACCACCGTGGTCAACGCCGCCATTCAGCCCGTGGTGCGCGCCTATCTCGCCCGTCTGCAACGCGGACTGGAGGCCAACTGGACGCACGCGCCGGTCAAGCTCATGCAATCCAATGGTGGTCTTGCGAGTGCTGACAACGCCGCCCTGTTCCCCGCTCGGATCGTCGAGAGCGGCCCTGCCGCTGGTGTGGTGGGTGCTGCGGCCCTGGCGCGGCGGCTGGGCGAGGACCTCGTTGTCACCTTCGACATGGGCGGCACCACCGCCAAGGCTGGGATGGTCGAGCATGGCGAGGTGCAGCGCTCCGAACAGATGGAAGTCGGCGGCGGTG
>CAITEF010000323.1 GCA_903891315.1 uncultured Rhodospirillales bacterium
AGATGCGACTCCCCACCAGCGGTGGCCAGCCCCGGCCAGATCGTCCGAGTCCGCCCAAACGCCAGGGCCGCGGCGACATCGCGCGGCGCGAAGGGCAGGCCCAACTCATGCGCCATCACGTTGGCGGTGCCCAGCGGGATGATGCCGAGTCGGGTCTGCGAGCCCGCCAGACCGGCGGCGACCTCGGCAATCGTGCCGTCTCCCCCCGCTGCGACCACCATTCTTCCGCCGGACATAGCAGCATCGCGCGCAAGGGCGGTCGCGTGCCCGGCATGCTGGGTTTCGGCCAATTCGAGCTTCACGCCGTTCTGGACCATCACGTCGAGCACACGCCACAGCCGATTCGCACGACGGCGACCCGCTGCGGGGTTGAAGACGATCAACATGGCGAAGGGAACATGAGCACGGACTCGCGCGACTCGGAGGAGATGCCCTACCGAAAAGCCGCCTGTATGACCGCTCTGTGTTGCAACGTGGTGACGATTTCGCGTCAGGAGAATGATGTTTGCCGCACTGCCGCAAACGGCCTGCCGTCATCGAATGTTCACATGCATGACCGCGGGGCTGTCCTATGTGCTGCCGAAACTGACCTTTCCCGCGGACTTGCCTCCGCGCCCTGGAACTGATTGGCGCACCAGATGAACGCTATGGCCCTGCCCGTGCAGCAACGCTTCCGCACCGTGTTCATCTCAGATCTCCATCTGGGAACACGCGGTTGCCGCAGCGATTTCTTGCTCGATTTCCTGCAGCGCACCCAATGCGAGACGCTCTATCTCGTCGGCGACATCGTCGATGGCTGGCGCCTGCGCAAATCCTGGTTCTGGGACGCGGCGCATGACGAGATCCTGCGCATCATCATGAAGAAGGCGCAGAACGGCACCGAAGTGTTCTATCTGCCCGGCAACCATGACGAGATGCTGCGCCATTGGCTGCCGATGGGCCTGGAGATCGGCGGCGTGAAGCTGCGCTCGGATGCTGTTCACGTCACCGCCGACGGCAAGAAGCTGCTGGTCGTACATGGCGACGAGTTCGACAGCGTTGTCCGCTACGCCAAGTTCCTGGCGCTGCTCGGCGACAAGGCCTACACGGCGGCGCTCTACGTGAACCGGCATTACAACACCATCCGTCGCCATCTCGGCATGCCGTATTGGTCGCTGTCGCAGTGGCTGAAGCGCCAGGTGAAGGAAGCGGTCAAGTTCATCGACCGTTTCGAGATGGCGCTCGCCACCGAAGCGCGCAGCCGTGGTCTGGACGGCGTGGTGTGCGGCCATATCCATCACGCCGAAATGCGCGAGATTGATGGTGTGCTCTACTACAATGACGGCGACTGGGTGGAGAGCTGCACAGCCCTTGTCGAGCATTTCGATGGGCGGATGGAGTTGATCGACTGGGCGGCGGTGAACAGCCTGAGCTTCTATTCGCCACGCAAATCGATGGTCGGAGTGGCGCAACCTGCCTGATTATCACGAGACTCTCGCCCTTGACGCGTCGGAGCTGCGCACCCGCTTGCTGAGCGTCGGACCTAGGCCGTCGCGGATTTTGATTGTCTCCGATGCCTGGCATCCGCAGGTCAACGGCGTCGTTCGCACTCTGGACACCACGGCGCGCGAGTTGCGCCATCTTGGCCACACCGTCGAGATCGTCGGGCCTGACCGCTTTCGCACGTTGCCGATGCCGTCCTATCCGGACATCAAGCTCTCCTTGCTGCCGCAGCGGCGGCTGAGCCGGATCATCGAACATTTCGGACCGGACGCGCTGCACATCGCCACCGAAGGCCCGCTTGGCCTTTCTGCCCGCGCCTGGGCGGTCAAGCGCGGTTGCGCGTTCACCACCGCGTTCCACACCCGCTTCGCCGAGTATCTGCACGCCCGCGTGCGGGTGCCGACGAAATGGAGCTATCAGGCGCTGCGCCGTTTCCATGACGCGGGGCAGGGGATGATGGTGGCAACCCCAAGCCTGCGTGAGGAACTCGCCGACCGTGGGTTCCGTCGCATCCGCACTTGGTCGCGCGGCGTCGATCTGGCGCAGTTCCGCACCGAATTGCGCGACGTGCCGGATCCGGAACTCGACGATCTGCCGCGCCCTCTCTTCCTCTATGTCGGCCGCGTCGCGGTGGAGAAGAACATCCGCGCTTTCCTCGATCTTGATCTTCCCGGCTCCAAGGCGGTGGTCGGCGACGGCCCGCAACTCTCCGATCTCAAACGGGACTATCCTGGCGTGCGATTCACCGGGGCGCGACATGGCGAGACCCTGGCCCGCGCCTATGCGCATGGCGATGTCTTCGTTTTCCCCAGCCGCACCGACACGTTCGGACTCGTGCTGCTGGAGGCTCTGGCCAGCGGCACCCCGGTTGCCGCCTTTCCGGTGACGGGCCCGAAAGACGTGCTGGCCGATCCCAGCACCGGCGAAGGCGTGGCTCCGGGCGTGGGTGCTGTGAGTGAGGATCTGAGGGCGGCGGCGATGGCAGCACTCGACGGTGATCGCAAGCTGTGCCGCCTGCATGCCGAGCGCTATTCCTGGCGCGCCTGTGCCGAGATCTTCCTGTCGCATCTGGTGCCGCTCGGCGGGCATTGATCGCAGTTGCCCGTCATCCTGAGCGAAGCGTAAGGATCCAGAAGGCGAAGAGCCGAACCTTCGACCCCCGCACCTTGACGCTGCGCTCAAGGTGACGTGTTGCTGATCATCAGCATTGTCCCAAACCCCCACTGGCGCTAACCCTCCATCATAAGGCTGGAGGTCGAAGTTATGGCTGCTGTGCGCCCGGTGATGCTGGTGATCCTCGATGGTTGGGGGACGGCCCCGCCCGGTCCCTACAATGCGGTCACGGTGGCGAACACGCCGCATTTCGACCGGCTCTGGACGCGCAACCCTCACGCCCATCTGCGCACCTCCGGCTTGGATGTCGGCCTGCCCGAGGGGCAGATGGGCAATTCCGAGGTCGGCCATCTCAATATCGGTGCCGGTCGCGTGGTGATGCAGGATCTGCCGCGCATCAGCCTCGCCATCGCCGACGGCTCGATGGCGCAAGCCGCCCCGCTGCTGGATCTGATCGCCAAGCTGAAAGCCTCGGGCGGCACCTGCCATCTGTTCGGCCTGATGTCGCCGGGCGGCGTGCACTCGCACCAGGACCATGCGGTCGCACTCGCCGAGATTCTCACCAAAGCCAACATCCCGGTGAAGCTGCACGTCTTCACCGATGGCCGCGACACCCCGCCGCGCGCGGGGGCAGAATATCTGCACGCCTTCGAGTCCGCCCTGCCAAAAGCCGCCAAGATCGCCACCGTCACCGGCCGGTATTTCGCGATGGACCGCGACAAGCGTTGGGACCGGGTCAGCCGCGCCTATCTCGCCATGGCCGAGGCGGACGCGCCGCGCGTCGCCACTGCTGCCGACGTGCTCCAGGCCGCTTATGCAAAGGACATCACCGACGAATTCGTTGAACCCGCGGTGATCGGTGACTATCAGGGCATGCAGGATGGCGACGGCCTGCTCTGCTTCAACTTCCGCGCCGACCGCGCCCGCGAGATCTTGGCCGCATTCGTCGAGCCCGGCTTCGCAGGCTTTCCGCGCCCGCGCGTGCTGAAGATCGCCGCCTGCTTGGGCATGACCTATTACAGCGACGACCTCGCCCCCTATGTCGGTGCCATCTTCCCGCAAATCCCGATGACGCATCTGCTCGGCGAGGTCGTCGCCGCCGCTGGGATGCATCAGATGCGGCTGGCCGAAACCGAGAAATATCCGCACGTCACCTATTTCCTCAATGGCGGCAACGAGGTTCCCAATCACGACGAGGACCGCAAAATGGCGCCCTCGCCGAAAGTGGCGACCTACGATCTGCAGCCTGAGATGTCGGCCCATGAGCTGACAGGCTATGCGCTGGAGGCGATCAACTCCGGCACCTATGATCTGCTGGTGCTCAACTTCGCCAACCCCGACATGGTCGGCCACACCGGCGTTCTTGAAGCAGCCGTCAAGGCGGTCGAGACCGTCGATGGCTGTCTCGGCCAGATCGCCGATGCGGTTGCAGCCCAGGGTGGTGCCCTGCTGGTCACAGCCGATCACGGCAATTGCGAGATGATGCGCGACCCGGTCACCGGCGGGCCGCACACCTCGCACACAACGAATCCAGTGCCGGTGTTGCTGATGAACAGTCCGGGCCCACTTCACGACGGCCGTCTCGCCGATATCGCGCCCACGCTGCTCGCCCTGCTCGGCCTGCCGCAACCGGCGGAGATGACCGGCCAAGTGCTGTTCCGGCCGGCTGCGTGACGCAGCGTCGGCCGCTCTTTGCTGGGATCGTTTGCCTGACCATCGGGCTGCCGATGGCGGGCGCATGGGCGGCTGGTGTCACGCAAACCCAGCTTGCGCCGCCGGTCGAGGAAGTGCGTCAGGCCGAAGTCGCCCGCGCCTCCGCACAGAAAGCGCAGGAAAACGCACGGGCCAAGGCCGCCGCTGCTGCCGAGCAAGAACAAGCAGTGGCCGACGCCCGGATCGCTGCCACCGCCAAGCTGCGCGCGCTGGAGGCCGATCTTGCGATCTCGGCGAACCGTGTCACCGAATTCTGGCGCCGTCGTCAGGAAGCGCAGGTCGAATTCGATGAGCACAACGCTGCCATCGCCACCCTGGTGCCGGTAATCGGGCGGCTGTCGCACTTTCCGGCCGAGACCATGCTGGTGCTGCCGCAATCGCCGGAGGACTCGGTGCGGGGTCTGCTGGTGCTCAATGCGATCACCCGTGAGGTCGGCGATGAGATGCGCCAACTGCAGAAAGACCAATTGCAACTCGACGCGCTCGGTCGCGAACTCGCCGCCGCCCAAGCCGATCTGGCCGCCCGTCAGGTCGCCCAGGCGCGCGAGGCGGCGGCGCTGGACGCGCAGATCGCCGATGCCAGAATCAACCGCACCACAGCAGAGGGCGAAGCGGCGGAATGGGCGCGCAAGGCCGCCGAACAGGCGGCGCGGGCCGAAACCCTGCGTCAGGCAATCGCCAGCCTGGAAGCCGCCAACCGCGCCGAAGCCGCCCGCGAGCCGCCAGCCGTCCGTCAGGAGGCCGCGGCCAAACTGCCCGGCCTGTCCGGCGGGCTGATTGTGCCGGTGGCCGGCACGCTGGTCCGGCGTTTCGGCGAGGAGGTGGACGGCACGGCGTCCACCGGCATCGCCTATCAATCCGCCCCATCGGCGCGCGTCGAGGCCGCCTGCGCATCGCGCGTGGTGTTTGCGGGAAATTTCCGCAGCTTCGGCCTGCTGACCATCCTCGATTGCGGTGCCGGCTATCACGCGGTGCTGTCCGGCTTTGACCAACTCAACGTGCAACTCGGCCAAAATCTGCGCCAGGGCGAGCCGGTCGGCACCATGCCGGGCTGGAACCCGCTCTCGCTCGGCCGCAAGCCCCTGCTGTTGTTCGAACTGCGCCATGACGGACAGCCGGTGGACCCGGCCCCGTTGCTGCGCGCGGCGGGATGACAGAAATCTTAGGCACGCAGGCCTTGCCAGACCGGGCACCGAACACGCAGTCTGTACAACACAGCGGGCGATGTGCGTGTCTTGACGGATTGCCAAACCCGGTTTGGACAACCATCTCTTACGGGCGCTTAAAGGGATCGACGGATGAAGTTTCGCAATTTTCTGCTGCTGGGTGCGGCATTCGTGGCAGGCGCGGTCGCGCTGCCGATGTCCGAGCGTGCAGCCCTCACTCTCGGCTTCGACCTGATGTCGCCCGCCAACGCGGCCGAATCCAGCCGCGCTGAGACCTATCGTCTGCTCAACCTGTTCTCCGACGTCTTCGAGCGGGTGCGGGCGGATTATGTCGAGCCGGTCAAGGACAAGGACGTGGTGGAGAACGCCATCAACGGCATGCTCACCGGGCTTGATCCGCATTCGAGCTACATGAACGCCAAAGCGTTCAAAGACATGCAGGTGCAGACCAAGGGCGAATTCGGCGGCCTCGGCCTCGAAGTCACCGCCGAATCGGGCTTCGTGAAGGTGATCTCGCCCATCGACGACACCCCGGCCCAACGCGCCGGGATGAAGGCGGGCGATCTGATCACCACCATCGATGGTCAATCCGTCCAGGGCCTGTCGCTCAACGATGCTGTCGAGAAGATGCGCGGCAAGCCCGACACCAAGATTCAGCTCACCGTCAAGCGGATCGGCGTCGACAAGCCGGTGGAAGTCTCGCTGGTGCGTGAAGTCATCAAGGTGCCGTCGGTGAAGTTCCATCTCGAAGGCGATGATGTCGGCTATATCCGCATCTCCAGCTTCACCGAGCAATCCGATATCGGTGTGCGCAAGGCGCTCGACGAATTGCGGGCCAAGAGCAACAAGAAGCTGCGCGGCATCGTGCTCGATCTGCGCAACGATCCGGGCGGGTTGCTCGATCAGGCGGTGGCCGTCGGCCAGGATTTCATCAAGGACGGCGAAATCGTCTCCACCCGCGCGCGCCACACCGAAGACAATCAGCGCTGGGACGCGCATGACGGCGACCTCACCGCGGGCATGCCGATGGTGGTGATGATCAATTCCGGCTCGGCTTCGGCCTCCGAGATCGTGGCCGGGGCGTTGCAGGATCATCGCCGCGCCGTGTTGGTTGGCACCCGCAGCTTTGGCAAGGGCTCGGTGCAGACCGTGATCCCGCTGCCCGGCGACGGTGCGATGCGTCTGACCACGGCGCGCTATTACACGCCGTCCGGCCGCTCGATTCAGGGCCTGGGCGTCGAGCCGGATATCGAAGTGCGCGACAGCCGCGTCGAGCCGCCGAAATTCCTGCCCGAGCACGAGGCCGATCTGAAGGGTGCCATCACCAACAAAGGCGGCGTGGAAGATCCCAAGCTGCCGCCGCGCACCGATCTGCCGGAGATCGCCAAGGACATTCCGAAAATGCCGCCCGAGGGGGCGCCTGAATTCGATGTGACCAAGCCCGAGACCGATTTCCAGCTCCAACAGGCGCTGAAAGTGGTCCGCGCGATGCAAGCCGCGCAACACGCCGCAAACTAAGCGTCTCCCCGCGCCCGTTAGGTGGGATCCGGCAGGGATCCCACCAAACCGCGCAGGTTTTGATAATTACC
>CAITEF010000324.1 GCA_903891315.1 uncultured Rhodospirillales bacterium
CCACCAGCTTCTTCTGGCCGTCGCGATGCACGAACAGCCGCACGACGTCTTCACCATCGCCGAGATCGATCAGCAGACGCACGTTCTGCCCGTCGCCGCGCCCGCGCGGGATATCGGCGGCTTTGAGCGTGTAGGCCTTGCCGTTGGTGGCAAACAGGCAAAGCTTGTCCGTCGTGTCGCACGGGATCAGCGCGCGCAATCTGTCGCTTTCCTTGAATTTCAAATCGGCTGGCTCGGCGACCGCACCCTTGACCGCGCGCAGCCAGCCTTTGTCGGACAGAATGACGGTGATCGCCTCTCGCTCGACAAACGCCTCCATCGTCACTTCGATGGTCGGCGCACCGCTGCCCAGCACGGTGCGGCGGTCGCCCAGCGCGCCGGTGCCGAATTTCGTGCGCACGTCTTCAATCTCGGTGGTGATCTTCTTCCAGCGCAGCCCCTCATCGGACAGCAGTGCCTGCAGCCCGGCGCGTTCGGCGGAGAGTTTGGCATGCTCCTCGCGGATCTCCATCTCCTCCAGCTTGCGCAGACTGCGCAGCCGCATGTTGAGGATTGCCTCGGCCTGCATCTCGGTGAGTTCGAAGACGCGGATCAGTTCGCGCTTCGGCTCATCCTCGAAGCGGATGATGCGGATCACCTCATCGAGGTTGAGATAAACCTTGATGAAGCCGTCGAGGATCTCCAACCGCTTCTCGATGGCCGCGAGGCGATGCTTCGAGCGGCGGGTGAGCACTTCATGGCGATGGTTCAGCCACTCGCGCAGCACATCTTTCAGACCCATCACGCGGGGCGTGCGATTGGCGTCCAGCACGTTCATGTTGAGCGGGAAGCGGCTTTCCAAGGGCGTCGCGCGGAACAGCGTCTCCATCAGCACTTCCGGCTCGACACCGCGATTTTTCGGCTCCAGCACCACGCGCACCACTTCGGTGCTCTCATCGCGCACATCGCCGAGCAGCGGGAGTTTCTTCTCCTCCAGCAACTGCGCGATCTGCTCGATCAGGCGGGATTTCTGCACCTGATAGGGGATCTCGGTAATAACGATGGACCACAGGCCGTTCTTGCCCTTCTCGACCTCCCACTTTGCCCGCGTGCGGAAGCCACCGCGCCCGGTTTCATACGCCTGCAGCAGTGACGCCTTCTCTTCCATCAACACGCCACCGGTCGGGAAATCCGGCCCTGGCATATGTTCGAGCAGGTCGGCGGTGGTGGCATCGGGGTGGTTGATCAGATGGATCGCCGCCGAGCAGACTTCGCCCGCGTTGTGCGGCGGGATTGAGGTGGCCATGCCCACTGCAATGCCCGCAGCACCATTGGCAAGCAGGTTGGGGAAGCCGCCGGGGAGAACAACCGGCTCGTTCTCTTCGCCGTCATAGGTGGCGCGAAAATCCACCGCGTCTTCGTCGATGCCCGCGAGCAGGGCTTTGGCGACTTCGGTCAGCCTGCTTTCGGTGTATCGCATTGCGGCCGGGTTATCGCCGTCGATATTGCCGAAATTGCCCTGGCCCTCGACGACCGGATAGCGGGTGGCGAAATCCTGCGCGAGACGGACCATCGCCTCGTAGATCGAGCTGTCGCCATGCGGATGGAATTTGCCCATCACGTCACCGACGATGCGGGCGCATTTCTTGAACCCGGCATTGGGGTCGAGCTTGAGCAACTGCATGGCGTAGACGATGCGGCGATGCACCGGCTTGAGGCCGTCGCGCACATCGGGCAGCGAGCGGGAGGTGATGGTCGACATCGCATAGGCGAGGTAGCGCTGGCTCAGCGCGTCATACAACTTGGTGTCCTCGATGCGGCCGGCTTCCGTCAGGTCTTGGCTCATGGTGTCTCGCTTTGTGCCAGCAGGGCGGCGCGGTCGTAGAGGGCTATGCGCGCCGGCGGCAAGGGGCGGTGATGATGTCCGAATGCGTCACGCGCCAGAAAATGGCCCGCAAGACGCAACCCGTCCGCCCATTGTGGCGCATTTCCCTCCGAGTCCCCGAGTCCTTCTGGCAGCAGAAAGCCGGGCAGGGGCAGAAGGCGCTCTTTCCATTGCCCCGCAGCCTCTTCTGAGACCGCCCGACCGGTGCGCGGCGAGACGTAACGCAGAGTCTCGCTGGTGCCGGAAATTGCGCAGACGGAGAGATCAAGGCCGTAGCCGAGACCTGAGAGCAGGGAGAGTTCCCATCGCACCGTCTCAGCCAGCATGGTCTCGCCGAGCGGCAGGCGTGCGAGGAGATGCACGAGGCCGTCGAACACGGTTGGCTGCGGCTCGCGCTCCAGCAACGCGCCTTCCGCCACCGCGCAAGAGGAGGCGAGGATGGCGAGCAGAAGCGGGTCGTCCATGATCGGGGCTGCGGCGGGATGGACGAGTTCGGCGGTGAAATTGCCGAGCTGGTCGGACAGCCGCCCGATCCAGCGCGCCTCGACCAGATTGCCCTTCTGCCAGAGTGCGGCCTTGCTGCGCGATTGCGCGCCGCGCACGAGGCCGCGATGCGCGCCGTGTTCCTCGGTGAAAATGGTGGCGATGGCGTCGGTCTCGCCATAGGGGCGCACATCGAGCACCACGCCGGGCGCTTGCCATTCCATCGATCCGCCACTCCTTACCCGCCGTGCAATGCCGTGCGCGCAGCGCGCGACAGGACCATGCGGTCGTGCGCAAGGCCAAGGATTTCGACGATACCATCATTGGCGAGGCGGTAAATGATCAGATGGCGCGGTGCAGCAACCCGGGCAGATGGCGCGATACGATGACTGATCAATCTGGCCGGATAGGCGAATAACCCAGGCGCTCGCGGGATTGGCCGCGTACCCAGCAATGCTGGGTCCTGGCCTAATGCTTCAATCGCAGTTTGCAGCAAAAAGGCAGAAAGATCAGCAGCGTGAGAGCGGTGATGGGTGAGGCTGTGGGAAATGACGGTCTCGATCTGCGACGTGGCCGTCACAGTGAGGCGATACGCCACTCAGTTCTCGTGACCTGAAGCCGCACGTGCGCGTGCGACAATTCCCTCAAAGACGCGGCTTGATTCCTCAGGATCGTCGATCAAGACGAACCGTCCAGCTTCGATATCCGCGATTCCGGACGCCATGACGGCTGCGATTTCGTCCTCTTCCGCATGGGCGTCATCGATAAATCGGCGAACTGCCTCTTCGACAAGATCTGATGCCGTAAGCGCCCGTCCAAGCGCTACTTCGCTGTCGATCATTTTCCCGATTTCGTCCGGCAAATGCAGGATGCCCGTAAGACCCTCCATCACTTAGAGCAACGCCCGAACACATTGAACCGAAGAGGTTCAATGTGATCGAGGCTAAGTTGCTCTAGAATCATATGTTTCTA
>CAITEF010000325.1 GCA_903891315.1 uncultured Rhodospirillales bacterium
ACGGCACGGCGATGGATGCGCGCTGGTGCTCTGATCTTCACATTGCTCTCCATATTGGTTGTATTGCTTGCCACGAACGCGTTGCTCCATTCGCCGAAGGCGTGCAAAACGGATTTTGACGCGGTCCAAGCTGAGCCTCAGTCAGACTCGTAAGTGATACGCAAACATCCCAAGGCGAATTCCGCGGGCGTGCCGTACAATTGTCCGCCGCCTCCGAAATGGGATACCATCTCCACCGATATCGCCGCCAAAATTTCGAGGCATGCACATGTTCAAAGCCCGCGCCGCACTGCTGATGCTGCTGTCAGTTTTGTGCGGATGCACCGCCGCCGATAATTTCACCGACCGCATGACCAGCATGAATGTCTCGTTTGACGAGGCGCGCAACAACATGCTGCTCCTTAACATCCTCCGCGCTGGACAAAGCCATCCGTTGACGTTTTTGGCCGTGACCAATGTCTCGGCAGCGCAAGGCGCTGGCATGCAGATCAGCGCGCCGGTTGGCAGTTTAAAATCGAATTGGGAAGCGTTGAGCTGGGGCATATCCAACAACAACGTCTCCGCCAACTTCAGCGGCACGCTGGGTGTGACGCCACTGGAATCGAAGGAATTCTATCAAGGCCTGTTGCAGCCGCTCAGCCTCAATGCCGTGCAGTTCCTGCTCACGCAGGGATATCCGCGCCAGGTTCTGTATCAATTGCTCTTCGAATCGGTCCGCCTGCGGTCCGGCACCCGCGAGAAAGTGCTGTGGAACGACCCGACCGACGAGAATTACGCGCATTTTCAGCGCCTGATCCTGCACTTAATCGCCCGCGGCGCCACGCTGGAGGCTGTGGTGGAGGGACAGAAGAGCCATGTCAGGCTTTGCATCGATCGCTCGTTGGTCAACGATACGACTCCTTCACAGGGGCCGGTCTGCGGTCAGCCGGACAGCACGGGGAAGCTGACGACGCAGGATGAGGAGCTTGGGATATCCGAAATGGAGGTGGTGATCCGCTCCACCTATGGCGTCTTCCGCTACCTCGGCCGCCTCACCAATCCCGAATATGGCGACCGCGTGCAACTGGTCGGCCATCGCGCGGGCGGCATTGTGTTCAGTGATGATCGCCGCCTGCTGCCGTTGGTGGTGGGCGTTACGTTGCGGCCCTGCGTGGCGAAGGTGATGTTCCTGGGCACTGATTACTGCCTGCCCGCGAAAGACGCTGAGCAGGGGCCGCTGATCATGCAGCTTTTGGCACAATTGGTGGCGCTGAACGTCTCGGTGCGCGATCTCCCGGCGGTGCCGACGGTGCGGTTGACCAATTGAGGTAGGGTCGCGGCCCCTGGGGCAGGCTCAGCCGCCGCAATTCTTGGTGACCATCTCACGCGCCGCCTGCAAATACCGCTCCCGCTCCCGATCCTGCGGGAAGCGCTCGGCCAGCAATTCCGCCTGCGCCATCAAACGCCGCGCCGTCGCACAGGCTTGCGCGGTCTGGTCGATCGCGCTCTCGGCATTGGCAATCTTCCAAAGACTGACAAACAGATCGCGCTGCCAGCCCGCATTGCCGGGATCTGATTGCGCCAGACGCTCCGCAATCGCCAAACACGCCCGATACGATGCCAGCGCCGCGGAGAGATCGCCCTGCGCCAGCTGCACTTCGCCGACCCTGTTGAGCGACACCGACAGATCGCGCTGCCAGCCCGCATTGCCGGGATCTGATTGCGCCAGACGCTCCGCAATCGCCAAACTCGCCCGATAGGATGCCAGCGCCGCGGACAGATCGCCCTGCGCCACCTGCACATCGCCCACCTTCTCGAGCGACCCCGACAGATCGCGCTGCCAGCCCGCATGGCCGGGATCGGATTGCGCCAGGCGCTCCGCAATCGCCAAACTCGCCTGATAGGATGCCAGCGCCGCGGAGAGATCACCCTGCGCCGCCTGCACTTCGCCCACCTTCTCGAGCGACACCGACAGATC
>CAITEF010000326.1 GCA_903891315.1 uncultured Rhodospirillales bacterium
CTAGAAACATATGATTCTAGAGCAACTTAGCCTCGATCACATTGAACCTCTTCGGTTCAATGTGATCGGGCGTTGCTCTAACGATGAGGCCGCAAGATTTGACGCACCACTTCGCCGCGGTCCAGCAGATCCAAGCTGATGTTGAGGCGATCAAACCCGATCTGCTCGCTCTTTAACCGACCAACCGGCAATGACCCATCCCGGTAGAGTTGCAGGAAACGCGGAATATCGCGCGTCGGCACACAACTGCCCATGAACGAGCCACGAATAGCTTTCTCCTCGGTGACAAGCCCGGCGTGTTTGTAGTGCGCCAATTCGTCAGTGGCCCCTAGGCCCACGCCGATGCACTCGCCCCCCTTGGCTGTGATGGCAAGGGCAAGTTCGAATGTCGATTTTATGCCTACCATCTCGAATGCGTAATCCACGCCGCCATGTGTCATCTCGCGGATCTTGGAAATACAGTCGGGATCATTGGCCGAAACCACATCTGTCGCGCCCAGTTCACGCGCCAACGCCAGCTTGTCCGCGTTGATGTCGATCCCGATGATGGTAGTCGCGCCAGCGATACGGGCCCCCATGATACCGTTCAACCCGACACCGCCGAGACCCACGACGGCGACCGATGCGCCCGGCGGAACCTTGGCGGTGTTCAGCACCGAGCCGACACCAGTGACGACCGCACAGCCGAAGATCGCAGCGTCCTCGAAGGGAATATCGCGGTCCATCTTCACAAGGGTTTCCGGCATCACCACCGCATACTGGGCGAAGCCCGACAAGCCGCTATAATGGTAGATTGGCTGTCCGTTCCGGCTAAGCCGTCGTTGGCCATTGCCGAGAACGCCCTGTGTGCGCGAGGCGGTGACATTCTCGCACAGCGCCGGACGGGTCTTCTTGCACGGGCGGCAATCACCGCATCCTGAAACCACGGACATAATGACGTGGTCTCCCGGTGCCAACCCAACCACGCCGCGTCCAATTTCTCGCACAATGCCTGCCGCTTCGTGCCCGCCAACGACGGGCAATCGGCGCTTACGCAGCCCGGCCACCTGCGAGAGATCGGAATGGCACAGCCCAGCCGCCTGAATCTCAATAAGAACCTCGCCAGGCCCCGGCCCATCCAACTCGACCTCTTCGATCCGGAATGGCTCCGAGCGCTCGTATGGCTTGGGTAAACCCTGCTCATACATGACAGCGGCAAGCATGCGCATGACGTTTTCCTCGGATCGTTATCCCGTGATGATCTTTCAACGAGGCCGGCACGCTGTCAAACGATATAAAGGATTAGGGTGCGCATGAACGGACCAATGGAGTTGCCCGCGCGGTACTTCTATGCAGGGATGGGGCGCGCCACTTGTTGATAAACGATTTATAGGATATATACGATTGATAGGCAGTGCCGGGCGGATGCCAAGCTGAGGCGATCGGTCCTGCATGCGGCGCTTAAAAATGAAAAAGAAAATGGAGGGATGCAGATGACCAGGATCTCGCGCCGCAATTTTGTTGCCACTTCAACTTTTCTGGCCGCCACTGCGGCCTTTGGCCGAGGCGCCTTGGGGCAAATCGTGGCCCCGACCAAACCCTTGAACCTCAATGTGGTCGACACCGCGGGTGACTTGGCGCTGACCCAGAAGATTTTCGAAAACTATGCCAGGGCCAAGCCGAGCTATGTCGGGCGTTTTTCGTTCAGCAAAGCCTTGCAGCCAGATATGCCGGGCAAAATCCGGGCGCAGCAGGACGCCAAGCAGGTCGATATCGATCTCGTCTTGTGTGGATATGACGGGCTGACAGCGGGTATTGAACAGAAGATCTGGCTTGAATTGCTCCCTGCCCACCAGAAAGTCCTGCCCAATCCAGACGAAATTTATCTTCCTGGGGCGCTCAAAATCCAGCAACAGACCATGGGGCAAGGCATGGTCATGGCATATTCGCCCTATGGGTCACTGCTGGAATACATGCCAGACAGGGTCAAGACGGTCCCGCGCACGGCTGACGAGTTCCTTGCATGGTGCCGACAGAATAAAAACCGCTTCATTTATGCCCGTCCGGCCAACTCAGGGCCGGGTCGTGCCTTTATAACCGGCTTGCCGTTCCTGCTTGGAGATTCCGACCCAACCGATCCAGTCAACGGCTGGACCAAGACGTGGTCGTACCTCAAAGCGGTGGGGGAGAATGTTGAATACTACCCCGCAGCGACGGGAGCAGCGTTGAAGGAATTCGCAGAAGGCTCCCGTGACATGATGCCGACCACGACGGGCTGGGACATCAACCCGCGCGCGTTGGGCGTTGTACCCAAGGAAGCGAAGATTGCCGCACTTGAAGGATTCCACTGGGTTAGCGATGCACATTGCGTTGCCATACCGCGCGGTGTCGCTGAAGAGAAAATCCCGGTCCTGCTCGATCTGATCAGCTTCATGCTCACGCCGCCACAGCAGGCTAATATTTATGACAGCGGCTATTTTTATCCCGGCCCGTCGATCAAAAACGCTCCCCTGAGCATGGCACCTGAAGAGAGCCGGAATTTGATCGCAGAATATGGTCGTCCAGAATACGAGGGGCTCATCGCGTCACACCCGCAAGAGCCACCGCTGACGCCCTCCGCCACGGCAGCAGCGTTTCGGATCTGGGACCAGCAGATCGGTGCCGCGCGCCACAATTGACGTCAATGAAGGATTGACGGGCTTTTGTCGCGCGAGGACGGGTATCAGACGCTGCGGGCGATGAAGGCGCTTGGGTTCAAGCTGTCGATATTCGGTAGCGCAACCCCGCTCGCCCGGACAAAGGCGATCTCATGTGCCATGTCCTCGACACTGGGAGGGGGGCACTTCCAGGTGGGGGATTCGGCGTCGTAGAGCAAATCGAGTGTTGGTCTGTCGAGATCGGGATAGATACGGGTGACGGCGGATTTCACCTCCGTCGGATGCTCCTCGAGCACGCGGTTAAGGTCAGTGAAGACCTTTGCGATCCGATTGATCTGGCTAGGTCGCGCAAGGGCTAGGTCGCGCATCACCTGCAGATTGCTAGAGCTGGCGGGAACGAATTCAGCCGCCAACTCGCCCTTCGGCCCACCAACCCACAACAGGCCGTAACCCTTGATCACCGGAATCGCCCAAAACGGCGCGCCGCCGACATAGCCGTCAATCGCACCGCTTTCGAGGGCGGACACCATGGCAGGCTGTGCCATGTAGGTGAAGCGTACGTTGGCGCCTGCAGCTTTTGACGCTCCCTTGAACGCGACAGTATAGGCGCCGCCGGCACTCGGGACGGCAATGGTCATGCCGTCCAGCGCTTTCAGACGCAGCCCCACCGGGGCAGAGGCTGAAATCCCGGACTTCGCGATTGCCGATTTGGAAAGGACCAACGATCCGCTCAGCCCGCGATAGGTGTTCGCTAACACTTGCACAGGCTGCCCTCGCGATTGCGCAACCACGAGTTCGCCCGGCCCGGAGACCCCGTATTCCACAGAGCGCGAAATCAACGCCGCCGTCGTGGCACTCGCGTTTTCCAGCACGATGAAACGCGGTGCCATGCCGTGTTGGGCAAACAGGCCGAGTTCCTTGGCCAGCCTTGCTGCGACCGTGGCAAAACTGGTGGAGGCGAGGCCAATGCTGATCTCTTCTGGCGATTGGGCCATTACGGGGCGGGTCGCCGCCATGGCGGTACAGCCGAGAATCAGACGTCGGCGCGAGAATTGGGTCAGCATGACACTCCTCCCTGAACTGGGTTCAACGTCCCAGATATTGTTCGTCACTTACGTGCTCGTACCAATCGGCACTCTTGCCGTCCATCGGCTCGGCAATGGAGATGTGCGACATGGCCGTCGTCGGTCGAGCGCCATGCCAATGCTTCTCGCCAGCCGGGAACCAGACGACATCGCCCGGCCGTATCTCCTCGAGCGGTCCTCCCCATCGCTGTACCAAACCACACCCGGCGGTGACGATCAGTGTCTGTCCGATTGGATGGGAATGCCACGCCGTGCGGGCTCCGGGCTCAAAAGTGATGAGATTGCCGCGAATGCGAACCGGATTCCCAGTGGCAAAAAGCGGATCAACGCGCACCGAACCAGTGAAGTTTTCCGTCCCGGCTTTGGACGATTGCTGTGAGCCGCAGCGCCAGATTTCCATGTTCGTTTTCTTTCGTTGTTGGATCGAAGATCGTCGTCAGCGCGAATCAGATAACGCCCTTGCCGTGTAGGGCAGCGACTTGCATCTCGCCCAATCCCAGCCAATCGCCATAAACGGCTTGATTGTCGGCTCCCAGACGCGCGCTGGGCTGTAGCGGGACGAGGTCGGAGCCTTCAAAACGCAAGGGGCTATGCGGCAACACCGCAGGCCCAAGATCAGGGTGATCGACCCATTGCAGGCTGCCGCGCGCGTGCATGTTTTCGTCAAGGATTACCTCACTCAGCCCGCGCACGGCCGAACACGGCACGCTGGCCTGCAGCATCAAGTCGGCGACCAATTGTTTTTGTTGCGCACTGGTCCAGGCTTCAAGAATGTCGTCCACCTCGTTCATGTTGGCCACGCGGGCCGAGCGAGTGGCATAGCGCTCATCGCCGATCAGGTCGTCACGACCGATCACTTTGAGAATGGCCCGGAAATGGTGGTCGCCCGGCGCGTTGATCACCGCATAGCCATCGGCACAGCGATAGACATTGTAGGGTGAGATCCCCAGTCCGCCATGCCGATTGCCGGTGCGCGACGGCCCGGTGCCTTTGCTGGCGAAATGCATGCCGAGATTGGAAGCGAGCGAGGCGTAGATCGCGTCCTGCATGGCCACTTCGACCACACGCCCCCGCCCGGTGCGTTCGCGCTCATACAATGCCGTCATCACGGCACCGTAGAGATGAACGCCCGCGCTGAAATCGCAGACCGCACCTCCCGCCTTCACAGGCGGTTGGTCGGGAAATCCAGTGACATCCATCAGGCCCGACATCGCCTGCATCACCAGATCCATCGCCGGATAGTCGCGATAAGGCCCGGCTTTTCCATACCCAGAACTGGAGGCGTAGATCAGCCGAGGGTTGATCTCCTGCAACGCTGTCGCACCGACACCGAGGCGGTCCATCACGCCGGGTGAGAAATTCTCGATCAGAATGTCCGCACGAGCGACCATCTGCCGCAGCAAATCGCGCCCCTCATCGGTCTTGAGATTAAGTGTGACCGCCTGCTTGTTGGAGTTGAGCATCGCGAACGGCAACGCGGCACCGCCCATGTCACCTCGGCTGCGCAGATGCTCGCCCGTCAGCGGCTCCACCTTGATCACCCGCGCCCCGGCCATCGCCATCAGAAACGCGGCGTAGGGACCGTTATAGACATGTGACAGGTCAATCACCGTCACTCCGTTCAGCGGGAGCGGCATTGGTTCCGTCATCTTTCACGTCCTCCTCGATGCGGCTGGGTTGGTTCTTTCTCGACAGCCTGCATTAAATCATCTAAAGCGTATTAGCAGACCGGGCCACACCGGCGGAAGAGGAAACAAGCGTCCAATGCACGGCACCTCAGCAGCAAGTTTGACCGATCGAACGCTTCATCCCGCGTTTGCCCGTGATTTCGCGGCTGAATATGCGGCGTTCGTTGCGGAATTGTCGCTTGAGACACTGCCGATAGCAGCACGCGAGGCGGCACGGGTGAATCTGCTCGATACGCTAGCCTGTGCCACGGCGGGGCTCTCGGCTTCGGGCGTATGTGAAGTGCTCGACCTGGTGAGAAGCTGGGGGGGGGCGCCGCAATCCGCAGTTCTCTGCACCAATGACCGCCTTCCCGCGCCGAGTGCCGCCTGGGTCAACGGCGTGATGGCGCATGCGCGCGACTACGACGACACGCATGATGCGGCGATTCTGCATGCCGGCGTCTCGGTTGTTCCAGCAGCACTTGCGGCGGCTGACCTGCGCGGCGGCTGCACCGGCGCTGAGTTGATCACAGGGATTGCCGCCGGACTCGAACTGGTCTGTCGCCTCGGGATGGCGACGCGGATCGGGATCATCGAGGCCGGGTTCATATACTCCTCGCTGTTCGGATATTTCGGCGCGACGGCCGCAGCAGCGAAGGTTCTTGGGTTGAGCGCCGAGCAGACCCACAACGCCATCGGGATCGTCTTCAGCCAAGCGGCCGGCACCCATCAGGTGACTCGCGATGCTGCGCTGACCAAGCGAATGCAGCCGGGTTTTGCTGCTCGAGCGGCCTTGGTGTCTGTCGAATTGGCGCAGCGAAATGTTCGGGGTGCGCAGGCGGTGTTCGAGGGCGCCGACGGGCTGTTTCGCATTTATCTGCGTGATCAGTTTGACCCTGTGGCACTGCGTGAGGGATTGGGCACGCGGTTTCACTTCGCCGATCTCAGCTACAAGCCCTTTCCTTGCTGCCGCTTCAATCACACCGCCATCGACGCAGCCCTCGCAGTGCGCAAGCAGCCTGGCTTCCGAGTCGACCGCATTCGTCGCATCCGCGTAGGCGTCGCCAATCAGGCCTTTGAAGCGGTCTGCACCCCACGTGAAATCCGGATTGCGCCGAAAACCATTGTGCAGGCGCAGTTCAGCATCCCTTACAATGTCGCCTGCGCCCTGTTGCGCGGCACTGTGTTGCTCGGAGATTTCACCGATGCTGCATTGCATGATCCAGACGTTCTTGCCCTGGCAAGCCGCGTTGAATGCCATGTCGATGCCGAGATCGAGCGCGAATTCGGCCGCACCATCTCGCCCACGCATATCCTGGTCGAGACCGAAGAAGGCATGTTCGAGGCAAGAGCGGATGTGCCGCGCGGCCATCCTGACGCGCCAATGTCACTGGCTGATCTGGATGCCAAACTGCGCGACTGCCTCGCCTTCGGCGGCGTCGATTGGCCCGAGGGCACAGCAGAGCGCCTCACCGAGGCCGTTGGCGATATCGAGCACCTCGCGGATTCCAGGAGTCTGATGGCCCTGCTGACACCTGGAACATCGTCATGAGCAGCATGGTCAGCAACCCAAGACTTGAGGTTCCCACCACGGCTGCGCCCGACATGGCCCGTGAAAATCTAATCCATTTTGATGCCGTCACAGCAAAATTCGGCCAATTGCATGCAATGGGCCCAACGACCTTGTCGGTCAGGCGAGGCGAATTCGTGGCCATTGTCGGGCCAAGTGGCTGCGGCAAGTCGACATTGCTCAACATGGTTGCTGGCACGTTACGTCCCTCCAGCGGATCGGTGCATTACGATGGCCAGCAAGTCGCCGGGCCAAACAGCGATGTCGGCTACATCACCCAGAAGAATTACTGCGTCCCCTGGCGCACGGTTGAGGGCAATGTCCGGATGCCGATGGAGTTCCGCGGTGTTGCGCGCGCGGAGATGGATGAGCGGGTGAAATACGCCCTCGCGCAGGTTGGGTTAACCGGCTTTGAGCGCGCTTACCCGAAGCAGCTTTCCGGCGGAATGCTGCAGCGCGTGATGATCGCGCGCACGCTCGCGTACGGCCCGAGCGTCTATTTGATGGACGAGCCCTTTGGCAGCCTGGACGCGCAATTGCGCACCAGGATGCATGCCAAGCTGTTGGAAATTTGGCAAAAAACCCAAGCAACCTTTGTATTCGTCACCCATGACCTGCAAGAGGCAATCACGTTGGCGGACCGCGTGGTGGTGATGTCACGCCGTCCGGGCTGCCCGAAACTGGTCGTCGATATCAATTTGCCCAGACCGCGTGACGTGGTCGACATCCAGGCCGATCCGGCCTTCGGCGCCTACGTCAAACAGCTTTGGCACGCGTTGGACGTGGACTGAGGGGGGGGGAACGGACATGTCTGGCATCATCGAAATCCGCAAGATTCCGAGATCGCGTTGGCGCCGCAAGCTGTCAAGCGAGCGAGCGTTCGACAGTTTTTTGCAATTGGCCATGCTCACCGGGACGCTGTTGCTCTGGGAGTGGCTCTCAACAGCATTGCACGCGGAATTTTGGGTCAGCCGTCCCAGCTCCGTCGCACAGGCAATGCTGGTTTGGGCGCGCTCGGGAAATCTGGCGTCAGATCTGAAACTCACCCTGACCGAGGCAGGAATCGGGTTCCTCATCGGCAGTCTTGCCGGAGCCATTGTGGGATTTCTGCTCGGCTGGGTGGACCGACTGGGGCGGCTGTTCGAGCCCCTGGTGCTGTCACTCTATACCCTGCCGAAAGTCGCACTCGCGCCGCTGTTTGTGTTGTGGTTCGGCATCGGGCCGCTGAACAAGATTATGTTTTCCGCCCTGTTGGTGTTCTTCATGGTGTTCTTCACCACCTTCCAGGGCACGCGGCAGGTTGATCGAGATTTGGTGGCCAACGCCCGGCTGCTCGGAGCCAGCCCGATGTCGATCTGGTTCAAGATCGCAATCCCGTTCGCTGCCGTTTGGGTGTTCACCGGCATCCGCATCGGCCTGCCCTACGCGCTGATCGGCGCGATTGTCGGTGAGTTCGTGGCGGCCGATTCCGGGGTGGGCTTCCGCATCAAGGAGGCGACCTCGTTCTTCGACACATCCGCGGTCTTTGCCGGTCTGATCGTGCTGATGGCGATCAGCATGGTGCTGCTCGGGCTGCTCAAATTGATCGAGCTTCGCCTGATGCGTTGGCAGAACCCCGGCGACATCATCACGACGGAGATTGGCGCATGATACTCGCACGACGCTCGGTGTTGCTGGCGGCGGCTGGCGCTGCCGCACTTCCAACGGCCGCCCGCGCCCAAGCAAAGCTCACCCCGATTGTGATGGCGGTGAGTTCGAATTCGCTGGCCTTTGGCGGCATGCATATCGCGCTGCAGGCTGGGCTGTTCGAAAAGAACGGTCTCTCGCCCAAGGTGATCGTCAGCGAAAGCGGTGCCGCCGCGATGGCCGCCGTGCTGTCGGGCTCGGTAGATTTTGCTGCAGGAGCCACCGGTGAGGTGCTGGCAGCCCGGTTGCATGGGCAGAAGATCGTCATGGTGACGAATTTCTACCGTGGCCTGTCCGGCTCGTTGGTACTGTCCAAGACCATTGCCGACCGCCTGGGTGCGGCATCGACTCTGCCGCTCGCCGCCAAGTTGAAGGCGCTCGACGGGTTGGTGATCGCCACACCATCCGCAACGTCATCATACACTCGCCCCTACAAGAACTCGGCACAATCGGTCGGTGCGACGCCACGGCTGGTCTACATGACACAGCCCGCCATGTTGGCCGCTCTGCAATCCGGAGCGATTCAAGGCTTCATCGCCGGTGCCCCGTTCACGATTTCCGCCGTCAAGAACGGCACCGGCGTGGTCTGGATCAGCGGCCCGCGCGGGGAACTGCCCGCCGAGGAACTGCCAGCAACATCGGCGTGTTTTGATACCTCCGAAGACTATGTTGCGGCCCATCCCGAGATCATCCGCGCGTTCCAGGCAGTGTTTGCCGATCTGATCATGCTTATCCGCGACCATCCGCAAGACGCGCTGCGACATCTGTCCGAAGCCTATCCGCAATTGGATTCGGACTCGGCTGCAGAGATCTTTCGCGATGAATCGCCGAACTGGTCCAGGCCGGTATTGTCGGAAGCGGACGCTCAGCACGAGATCGCGCTGCAAGTGGCGTCGGGCTTGCTGAAGGGTGCCGAGACCGTGGCGCCGAAGGATCTGTTGGTGCACCTGAAATGAGCATGACTTTGTCTCGATCCAAGCCGTTGCCAGCCGACGAATTCGATTTCCGCGATGTCGTGCGTGAGGGCGACACCGTCACCTGGCCGCAGGCAATCGGCGAGCCATTGGCGCTCACGCAGCGTCTGGTGGCGCAGGTGGCGGAACTGCCGAAATTGTCGCTGTTCTTCGGCATGTCGAGCAGCCGCACGCTCAGCGCGGAGCTTGCCAAATACTTCACGCTTTTCGCACTCAACGGTGCGGGCAGCAATCGACGGTTGTCTGGCCTGACCGACATTGTCCCGGCCGCCGTCTCGACAATCCCGGCCTTGCTGCGCAGTCGCCGCATTCCGGTTGACGTGACGTTGATTCGGGTTCGCCCGCTGCCCGATGGCCGATACACGACCGGTACAGTGTCGGATTTCTCGAAAGCGATGGTGGAGGCCGCGCGTTGCGTGGTGGCCGAGATCGATCACCGACTGCCGATCACCGGGCAAGATGCCGTGATCCCAGCCGAGGCGATTCACCATTTCGTCCTGGCTGGCCCGGACGAGGTGCTGATGCCCGATCCGGAGCCTTCACTGACCGAGACAGCTGTGGCCGCAAGAGTGGCTGCCTTCATTCCCGATGGTGCCACCGTGCAACTCGGAGTCGGCACTCTGCCGGTTGCGGTCGCGCGCGCCTTGCGAGATCATCGCGAATTGGGCGTGCATAGCGGGGTGATCTCGGATGCCTATGTCGATCTGGTCGAGCGCGGTGCGATCACCAATGCGCGCAAGGGGATCGATGCCGGGCTGACCGTCAATGGTGGTCTGTTTGGCACCAAGCGCTTGCTTGACCACGCCGATGGCAATCCGACCATCGCGATGCGCTCCTCGGATCACACGCACAGCGTTCACATTATGGCCCAGTTGCTGAACTTCTATTCGATCAACTCTGCCTTGGAGATCGACCTCACCGGCCAGGTGAATTCGGAAGAGGCCGGCGGGCGCTACCTTGGTGCCGTCGGCGGACAGTTGGATTTTGTCCGCGGGGCGCAACTCTCGCCGGGCGGTCGCTCAATTCTGGCGCTGCCTTCCACCACGCCCGACTGCAAAGTGTCGCGCATCACATCCCGTCTCGGCGGCCCGGTGACGACACCGCGCTCGGATATTGATGTGGTGATCACCGAACATGGTGTGGCCGATCTGCGCGGGGCGTCATTCTCCGAACGGACTCGCCGATTGATCGCCATCGCGCATCCCGATTTCCGTGACGATCTGCGTGCGGCGTCACGCCGGGAAGGATGAGGATATGAGCACCGAATTGATCGTCACCCGCAACGCAGCGGGTGTCGTACAAATTCTTCTGGCGCGGCCGGAGCGGCTGAACGCGCTTGGCGTGGCGATGGTCGATGAGCTCTGCCGCGAGATCGACCGCGCCGCAGATGCCAATCTGCTGGTCATTCGCGGCAGCGGTCGGGCGTTCTCTGCCGGTGCCGATCTGAAGGAACGTCGCACGATGGATGACGCGGCGTGTTGGGCCCACAACCGAGCGATCAATGCAGCGTGCAACGCCATGGAGGCGTTGCCCATCCCAACCATTGCTGCCGTCAACGGTCTTGCTCTGGGCGGCGGTTGTGAATTGGCGCTGAGTTGCGACATTCGGCTTGCCTCCGATATGGCGAGCATCGGGCTGACTGAAGCGCGGATCGGCGCGATCCCAGGTGCTGGCGGCACCCAACGTCTGCCGCGTCTGATCGGTGTGTCGCGCGCACTCGATTTAATGTTCACCGCCGAGCCGGTATCGGCGCAGCGCGCTCTGGAACTCGGATTGGTTAACCGCGTCTTCCCGACGGACCAATTTGACGACGAAGTTGCCCGCTATATTGCCGTCCTCGCCTCCCGTGCGCCGCGCGCGTTGGAGCTACTCAAACGCACTGTGCGCGAGGGCATCGCCGTGAACATGGCTGAAGGGTTGGAGGTCGAGCGCCTTGCCCTGAACGCGGTGTTCGGCTCGGCAGATTACGCCGAGGGCCTCGCCGCCTTTGCTGAAAAACGTCAACCCAACTTCCAGCCACGCGGTCATCGCTGACCGCATCTCATGACATTTGCCAGACAGGGACCAGAAGCATGGAACAGAGACTCTCACCAGAACACCGCGCGATGATCGAAGGCGTGCGCGCACTGGTTCAGGACAAATTCAAGCCGCGCGTGAAGCTTTGGCAGGACGGTACCTTCCCCTGGGTCAATCTGCACGAACTGGCTGAACTCGGTATTCTCGGCATGGCGGTGCCGGAGGAATATGGTGGCATGGGCCTACCTGTGCTCGAAACAGCACTTGTCCTCGAAGAAGTTGCCAAGGTTTGCTACACCACGGCGATGGCGCTGATGGGCGAAGTCGGGGTTCAGGTGAAAGCCATCGCCGAATACGCGCCAGAAGGAATCAAGCGCGAACTTCTGCCCAAAGTGGCCTCGGGTGAGATGATGCTCGCCGTGTGTATGACCGAGCCACATGCCGGTACCGATGTCGCCAATTACAAGACCAACACCACGGTCGAAGGCAACCGTGTCATCGTTAAAGGCACCAAGACGCTCATCAGCCGCGCCGATGAGGCCGGGATCTTTGTGGTATTCACCCGCATCGACAATGTCCCCGGGCGCGAAGGTATCGGCTGCGTGCTCGTGCCGAGGGACACGCCCGGCTTCGAGGTGACCGCGCGTTACCACACCATGGGCGGCGAGAATCTGGCCGAGATCCAGTTCAACAACTGCGAACTTCCAGTGCAGAACCTCATCGTGCGCGACAATGGATTTAAGCGCATGCTCAACGCGTTCAACACCCAGCGCTGCCTCAACCCCAGTGTCTCGCTTGGCCTCGCCGAAGGTGCTTTCGAGGAGGCGGTCAAATATTGCCGGAGCCGCACTGCCTTCGGTCGCCCGATCGGTGAATTCCAGGGCATGCGCTTCAAGCTCGCCGAGATGTACCGCGACATCGAAGTCGGCCGCTCGATCCTGTACCGCGCCTGTGCCACCGCCAATCCGTTCCCCGATCCGTACCTCGCGGCCTGCGCCAAGATGTATGTCAACGAGATGTCGATCCGCGTGACCAGCGAGGCCATTCAGTGCCATGGCGGCTATGGCTTCACCGATGAATATCCGGTCTCCGGTTTCTACCGCGGCGCACGCTACGGCTCGCTCGGCGGCGGCACCACCGAGACGCTAAAGGAACTCGTCGGCAAGCGTATCATGACCGACTTCCCTGACGAGGACGGCTTCCTCGGCTTCGGGGCATTCTGAGGAGAGACAAGATGCGCTCGCTGCTATTCGTTCCTGGTGACAGCGAGCGCAAGATCGCTAAGGGCCTTGCCTCCGACGCCGACGCGCTGATTCTCGATCTGGAAGACGCGGTGTCGCCAGACAACAAATCGGCGGCCCGCGCCCTGTGCGCGGAGATCCTCGCGTCGGCTGAGGCCAAATCGAGCCGTAAGACATTGTTCGTGCGGATCAATGCCTTCGACACCTCTCACGCCTTCGCCGACCTCGCCGCAATTGTGCAGCACGCCCCGTTCGGCATCATGCTGCCCAAATGCGACGGCGCGGCCGATTTGGCGCGGCTTTCGGTGGCGTTGGACACGCTGGAGGCGCGTGACAGTGTGAAGGCCGGATCAACACGCATCCTGCCCGTTGCCACCGAGACGGCGCGTGCGGTCCTGAACCTGATCGGAGCAGCACCCACGCCGCGTCTGTTTGGCATGTTGTGGGGTGCCGAGGATCTCTCCGCCGATATCGGCGCCAGTGCGCCGCGCGATCCGACGGGACATTATTCCGGGCCGAGCCTGCTGGCGCGGAATCTGTGCCTGTTCGCTGCCGCCAGTCTTGGGGTTGAGCCTGTCGACGCTGTTTACACCAATTTCCGTGACACCACCGGATTGCGTGCAGAGGCGGAGATTGCCGCACGTGAGGGCTTCACCGCGAAGGCCGCGATCCATCCCGATCAGGTCGCCGTGATCAATGACGTTTTCAATCCGTCTGAAGCGGAATGCACACGGGCCAGAGACATCATAGCCGCCTTTGCCGCATCGCCCGGCATGGGTGCGGTTTCGCTGGACGGTCGCATGCTGGACCGTCCACATTTGCGCTCTGCTGAACGCATCCTGGCCCGAGCCAGATAGAAGATGCGGCAACGAGAATACGGGAGATGACTGAAATGGCCAGATTGCAGCTTGCCCGACGTTCCCTGTTAGCGACGGCAATTTTGCCGCTTTTGGGCAACCCATCCAGGGCCGACGATTTGCGTGATATTGCGATGGCCGTCTCCTCGACCAGTTTCGTGTTGGGCGGCGTGCTGATCGGCCAACAGGCGGGGCTTTTCGAAAAGAGAGGAATCCGCCTGAAAATCGTGGTGATGGATAGCGGTAGTGCGGCGATGTCAGCCCTTCTCGGCGGTTCGGTTCAATTCGCTGTCGCTGGGCCTGGCGAGTTGCTTGCCGCCCGAGCGCGCGGCGTCGATGTCGCGGTCGTTGCCAGCCTTTATCACAATTTCGCAGGCTCGTTGGTGCTGTCCAAATCCACAGCGGCAAAACTGGCAGTCCATCCGGATGCGCCGCAGCGCGATCGGCTCAAGGCGCTCGACGGACTGGTGATCGCAGTGCCAAGTGCGACATCCGCTCTGCTCGCCCCCGTTCGTTCAGCGGCGCTGGCGGCCGGTGCGACCATCCGGTTCACCTACATGGCGCAACCGGCGATGGTCGCGGCATTGGAGAGTGGTGCTATCGATGGTTTCGTGGCGAGCTTCCCGTTTGCGGGCAAACCAATCTTAAAAGGCACCGGTATCACCTGGATCAACGGAGTCGGTGGCGACCTGCCCGCAGCATCGCTGCCTGCCAGTTCATCGACCATGCTCGCCGCGGTGTCATACGTTGGAGCCAACCGCGCGATGGTCGCCATGGTGCAAAATGTAATGGCCGATATCGGCACCTATATCCGCGCTAATCCTGGCGAAGCCAAGGTGATGCTGGCCAAGGGCTACCCGCAGCTTGGAGGCGACGAGGTCGCATTGGCATTCGACGCACAAAAAGGCAACTGGACCAACCCGTTCCTCACAATCGACGATATGCGCCACGAACTGGAGTTGCTGCGCGCCTCGACCGATCTGCCCGGTCTGGCGAATCTGGATATCAGCAAGACGCTGATTCCGCCGCCGTAATCGCGGCCAAAGCTGGTATCTGGTCCAGAAAATGCTAGATGATTTAAGTTAGAGTTCGAACTGCAGACACCAAGGTGTCGGTGCTGAGAACGACCCGACAAGAAACAGGCTTAGAGTTTGCCTTGCGATTCAGAGATTGCAGGGCCGACCCTGGCAAGGCATATCGATCTCACTGGGGCTACTGGTCTGATGAAGAAGCGTCCTGCAACGAATTTTCGAAACAAATCCGCGCAAATCGCGGATCTTATTATGGGCCGAATCATCAACTCCGGTCTCAAGCCCGGCGATGTGCTGGGGACAGAAGCAGACTTGGTGGCGGAACACGAGGTCAGCCGCCCAACTCTGCGCGAGAGCCTACGCATGCTCGAAGCCCAGGGCGTTATCGCCTTGCGTCCGGGTCCAGGCGGCGGGGTGGTTGTCGGGCGACCGAGCATTGATTCGCTGGCGCATGCTCTCTCGGTTTTCCTGTATTTGCAGGGCGTGCCGTTTGGAACAGTGCTGAAGGCACGCGAGGTGATCGAGCCAGCCCTGGCATTCGAGGCGGCAACAAATGGGCAAGATGCCGAGTTCGACGAGATGGACAAATCCATCGAACGGATGCGCGACGTCGAGGATCAAGAAGATTTCGTTCTGGAAAACCGGACCTTCCACCAACTGATCGCGCAGGCGAGCCGCAATCAGGTGCTGGAGAGTTTTTGGGAAGCGATCAGCCTGCTGGCGCATGGCGAGCAGCATGCGATCAGGTTTTCCTTCGGAAACCGTATGCACGTCGTCAAGGCGCATGAAGAAATCCTTGCGGCCTGCCGAGATCGTAAGCCGGAGATCGCCGCAGCCCGAATGGCATCGCATGTCGGCGAGCTTGAGCATCTCGTGAAGCTGAAGTATCGTGCTCTGCTGGACGAACCGACGCGAATGCTGATCAAGGCGGGCGGCTAAAAATTCGGGGGCGTCTATGACCAGCTTTGCGCCCTCAACAGATGAGCTCTTAGGGCGTATCTGCGTTGTCACCGGTTCCGCTGGTGGTATCGGGCGTGAGGTGGCATTGATACTGGCGAAGGCGGGCGGCCGCATAGCATTGATCGACCGTGATCAATCAGGGGCGCGTGAGACCAGCGGTTTGATTGCCGCTCACGGCGGCCACGCACTGGTCGTTGACTGTGACACGGCAGATCCCGACAGCGTCGAGACAGCCCACGCCATCGTGGCGCAGCAGCTTGGAGAGGTCGACATTCTCGTCAACAACGCAGCAATTCGCCGCCCCGGAACTCTTGCCAGCCTCAGTCTCGCGGATTGGAACGCAGTCATAGCGGTTAATCTGACCGGCTATTTCTTGTGCTCGCAGGTATTTTCGCGTGGCATGCGGGAGAGAGGCCGTGGTGCTCTGGTCCATATCTCCTCGGTCTGCGCCGAGATGGCTTTGCCAATGGCTGGGGCCTACAGCGTCGCCAAAGCCGGCGTGACGATGCTGTCACGGCAACTGGCGTTGGAATGGGGCCCCGTCGGCATTCGCAGCAATGCGGTGCATCCCGGAATGATCAGCACACCAAGAACCGACGCAATCTACGAGCGCCCTGGCGTGCGAGATCAGCGCTCGGCGATCCTGCCATCGCGGCGCATCGGCACACCGGTTGATATCGCTCAGACCGTCCTGTTCCTGGCCAGTCCCCGTTCGGACTACATAAACGGTGCGGAGTTGGTGGTGGACGGCGGGATGACTCGCAATTTGATGAGTTTCGTGCCCAGCACCTGACTTCGTCAGGAAAAAACTTCCAATTTGGCCAAGTCCTCGAGCGTATGAGGCTTGGGAGCTTCATGCAGCGCTGTGAGTTGCACCCCACGGATTACGTAATTCGGATACAGGTCCCGCACTTTCGGGTCGTGACCAGGGATGATGCGGTCCAATGCTCCAGCGATTTCCATCAGGCGCGTGTAAGTGCGTAGCGTCGCAATCGCGTCGACCGTGAGCGCATAGGGCGAGCGGCGGGCGAAATTTGCATAGAGATGGCTTGCGTCGGAGGCGAGTAGTACCGGCCCGCGCGCCGTCATCACCCGAACGCCCTGCAACCCGTTACTGTGCCCTGGCAGAGCGTGCAGCGTTATTCCAGGCAGCGGTGCCGCCTCGCCATCGTGGAAGCAAACGCGGTCGGCGTAGAGAAGCCGGACGAGGCTGATGACGTCGTGCACATCGAACGGCATGCGCAGATGCGCATCGCACATGCAGCGGCCCGTGGCGAAGTTCATCTCGGCATCCTGCACATGAATCCTAGCCTTGCCGAACCGGTCGAGATTGCCAGCGTGATCAAAATGCAGATGCGTCAGGATCACGTCCTCAATTGAGTCTGGATCGATGCCGAGTTTTGACAAAGCGTCGAGCGGGTCGAAATCAATCGGAAAGCCACGCTCACCAGCAGTGCGCTTGCCGAATCCGGTATCGACAAGAATGGTGCGATGGGCGTTGCGGACAATCCAAAGATTGAAATCCAGCGGCATCGGACCGTCATGCATGTCCCGGCGAAGGAAATTCTCGTGCACCCGTCGATTGGGCGCGCGGGCGTAGCAGAGGGAGTAAATCTGATAGACCCCGTCTTGCGACGGGCTCATTTCAGGGAAATCCAGCATTCTGACCTCGTCTCAGCGAAACAGGATTGAAGCAGGATCGATACGATCGATCTCTGGCAGCGTTACGCCGCTGGACTTCACGAACGCGATTTCATGCGCCATGTCGGCCACAGTGAATGGTCGGGTTTTCCAGGCCAACGATTCTGACGCGAACAGCAGGTCGAGTGTCGCACGGTCCAGATCTGGGTAGAGTTTTCCAGCCGTTGCTTTGACCACATCAGGGCGTTCATCGATGGCTCGCGCCAGATCGACGAAAACGGCGATGATCCGCGTAATCAGCTCGCGGTTCGCTTCGGCGTAGTCGCGCATTACCTGAAAATTGAGTGTGCTGACCGGTGTGAATTCCGGCGGCAACTCACCTCTGGGGCCGCTGATCCAGACCACCCCGGTGCGATGAATGACCGGCAACGCCCAGAACGGCGCACTGGTGAAGTAACCGTCAATCGCCCCGGCCTCCAGAGCCGCAACCATGTTGGAGACTGACATGTAGGTGAAGCGCACGGTTGAACCCACGGACTGGGCCGCGGCCTTCAGCGCAACTGTGTAGGCCGACGTCGCACTGGTGGTGGCGAGCAGCAATCCGCCAACCGCCTTCAAACGTTGCGCGATCGGTGCATCCGGCGACGAGCCGATCTTTGTGGCAACTGCATTGGCCAACACAAGGGTCGCCCCAAGCCCCTGGTAGGCATTGGCGAACGCCACGACTTTCTGGCCACGCCCCTGTGCCACGACGAGTTCGCCGGTGCCCGAGAGGGCGATTTTGATCGCACCGGACAGCAGCGCCGTGGTGGCAGCATTGGCGCTTTCCATGGTGATGAATTTCGCCTCAATGCCATGTTGCGCGAACAAGCCCATCTCTTTGGCAATTTTCGGCGTGGCGGCCCCCAGGCTCGCTGATGACAGACCGATAGTGAGGTCCGTCAACACTTCGGCGCTGGCAGCATGGATCAATGGGAACGACATGGCGCCCAGGATCGTGGTTCGTCGGCCTATATGGAATGCCATGAGCTTCCCCCGAGTTTGCGCGCTTGTATTGCGTCTTGGGCTCGTCCCCCGCACCACGCACGCGGGTGAGATCCTATAAAGCATTTCATCTAGCACGGAGGCCAGCTTCATGCAATTCATATACAGGAATTAAGGTCGGTGGGGTTCGACCGGCGGGAAGGGAAAATCATGCGGGTAGCCGGAAAGATTGCCGTGATCACTGGCGGTGGGGCAGGAATCGGTCGTGCCTGCGTTGAGCTGTTTGCCCGCGAGGGGGCAACCGTCGTGATCGCTGAGCGTGATGCGGCAACCGGCGAGGCGGCGCGGGACGCCATTATCGCACAGGGCCACCACTGCCTGTTCGTGCCGACCGATGTTAGCGAAGCAGACAGTGTGCGCCATCTCATCGCCACGACGATGCAGAATTTCAGTCGGATTGATATTCTCTACAACAATGTCGGTGGCTCAACGATGAACGACGGACCGGTGACCACGGCACCGTTCGAAGAGTTCTGGAACAAGATCAAGGTCGATCTGTTCGGCACTTGGCTCGGTTGCCATTATGCGATTCCACATATGATCGCCGCTGGCGGCGGATCGGTGATCAATGCCAGTTCGATGTATGGTCTGGTCGGCACCCCCAACCGTGACGCCTATACGGCGGCGAAAGGGGCGATCACCGCTCTCACCCGTTCAATGGCCGTCGAATTTGCCAAGCATCGTGTCAGGGTCAACGCGGTTGCCGCCGCTGGGACCAATACCGAGCGGGTGCGAGCCCGCGTCGCGCAAGGCGGCGTGTCACAGAAAGTGCTGGATGCGCATCTGCTCGGGTTGGTGGAACCGATGGATGTGGCGCAGGCGGTGCTTTATCTTGCCTCCGACGAGTCCCGATCGACCACCGGCCATATCCTGGCGGTCGATAGCGGTCTGACAATCTCCTGATGGGTGCCGCCCGAGGCCTTACGCGGGAGCTCGCGGCGTTTGCGGTCAGGCAGCGCTATTCCGATTGGCCGAAAAAGGTGCAGACAGAGCTTGGGCGGACCTTCCTGAACTGGATGGGCTGCGCGCTCGGCGGCTGCCAAGAGGAGGCCGTGGAGATCGCGCGTGCCACTGTGATCGAAGCAGGAGGCTTTCCACAGGCCACGCTGATTGGCCACGGTCAGCGCGCAGACGTAGCAAGCGCCGCCTTCGTCAATTGCCTGAGTTCAAGCGCTTTTTCGTTCGATGACACCCATCTCGCCACCGTCATCCACCCCACTGGCCCAGTGGCGGCCAGCTTGCTGGCGTTTGCCGAAAGCCATGGAGTGACGGGGCAGGAATTCGCCAATGCGTTGGGGCTCGGAATCGAAATCCAATGCCGGATCGGCAATGCGCTGCTGCAGCCGCCGGCCAAGGCCAATCTTGGGTTCTACATCACCGGTCTGGTCGGCCCGATTGGTGTTGCGGTGGCGTTGGGGAGTCTGATGCGGTTCGATGAAGCAAGAATGGCTTGCGCCATCGGCCTTGCTGCCACTCAGGGCGCTGGCGTCCGGGCCACGCATGGTGGGATGTCCGGCCTCATCGTGCCTGCATTCGGGGCTCGAAGTGGCATTCAGTCAGCGTTGTTGGCGGAGAAGGGGTTCACCTGTCCAGACGATCTGCTGGAGTCCGAACGCGGTTTCATCAATGTCTTTGCGTCCGGAGCCGATCCCAATATTGCCCTGCAGGACTTGGGCGAGAAGTTCGAAATCCTGACCAATGCCTACAAGCCCTATCCGAGCGGTATCGTGATCCATCCCGCCATCGATGCCTGTCTGGAGATCGCCGGTCAGTTGCCCCGGAATGCCAGCGTCGCATCGGTCAGGCTGGCCGTTCATCCGTTGACGTTGACGCTCACTGATCGTCGTCACCCAGTGGACCCGCTTGAGGCGCAGGTGAGTGTCTATCACTGGGTGGCCGTCAGCTTGTTGCGACGTCAGGCAGGGGTGGCCGAACTGCAGCAGGATTGCATTGATTCCGCTGAAATCCGGGCAATGCGATCTCTTGTCGAGGTCGTCGATGATCCTTCATTCGGGCGAGAAGCGGCGTGCGCGGAAGTGGCTCTTTTCGACGGCACGGTGTTGCGGGCAGAGGTGACATTCGCCCGCGGCAGTGCTGGCCGCCCGATGAGCGATGCGGAATTGGACCACAAGTTCACCATACAGGCGACGCGATTACTGCCAGCAGCGGCGGCGGACCATCTGCTCGCGTTGTGCCGCAATGTTGCATCACTGGCCAATCCC
>CAITEF010000327.1 GCA_903891315.1 uncultured Rhodospirillales bacterium
CCGTGGATCGCATCATCTCGGCGGTCGGCATTGTCGGCAATGTCGAAAATCTCGGTCTTGAAGGCACCAAGGTGGTGGTGGACCGCACCCATGTTGTGATCGACCAGTTCGGCCGCACCGGGGAGCCGGGCGTCTACGCCATCGGTGATCTGGCCGGTCCACCGTGGCTGGCGCACAAGGCGAGCCATGAGGGTGTGATCGTGGTGGAGGCCATCGCTGGCCTGCATCCGCATCCGCTGGAGCCGATGAACATTCCGGGCTGCACCTATTGCCATCCGCAGGTGGCCTCGGTGGGGCTGACGGAAGCGAAGGCGAAGGAGCTTGGCCATGAGGTCCGCGTCGGTCGCTTCCCGTTCATCGGCAACGGCAAGGCGATTGCTATGGGCGAGCCGGAAGGCATGATCAAAACGGTGTTCGACGCCAAAACCGGCGAGTTGCTCGGCGCGCACATGATCGGCGCCGAAGTCACCGAGATGATCCAGGGCTACACGATCGCGCGCACGATGGAATCGACGGAGGCGGAGTTGATGCACACCGTCTTCCCGCATCCGACCATCTCGGAAGCCATGCACGAGGCTGTGCTTGACGCCTACGGTCGGGCCATCCATTTCTGAACGACGCTAATCGTCATTGCGAGGAGCGACTGCGACGAAGCAACCCAGGAATCACTTGGCGTGACTCCCGGGTTGCTCCGCTCCGCTCGCAATGACGAGCAATATTCGGCTGGATTTATAGGGCAGCGTCATGCGCATCGAGATCGACCATTCCAAGCGGGATGTCCGCCACCCCGAGAAGGCGCATCGCCCGGACAATCCGATCCAGCGCAAACCGTCCTGGATTCGGGTGAAGGCCCCGACCAGCCCGATCTATCACGAGACCCACAAGTTGATGCGCGACAACGGTTTGGTGACCGTGTGCGAGGAGGCGGGTTGCCCGAATATCGGCGAATGCTGGTCGCAGCGTCACGCCACCATGATGATCATGGGCGACACCTGCACCCGCGCCTGCTCGTTCTGCAACGTCCGCACCGGAATGCCGGACTCGCTCGACGCCTCCGAGCCCGCGCGCGTGGCCGATGCGGTGGCCAAACTCGGCCTGCGGCATGTGGTGATCACGTCGGTGGACCGTGATGATCTGGACGATGGCGGCGCCCGCCATTTCGCTCGGGTGATCGCGGCCGTGCGGGATGCCGCACCGGACACCACCATCGAGGTGCTGACCCCGGATTTCCTGCGCAAGCCCGGCTCGATTGAGATTGTGGCCGACGCGCGTCCTGATGTGTTCAACCACAATCTGGAGACCGTCCCGCGTTTGTATCCGACAATCCGCCCCGGTGCGCGCTATTTCCAGTCGCTGCGGCTGTTGCAACGGGTGAAGGAGGTCGATCCGTCGATCTTCACCAAATCCGGCCTGATGCTGGGACTCGGCGAGGCGCGGATGGAAATTCTCCAGGTGATGGACGATTTGCGCGTCGCCGATGTCGATTTCATCACGCTGGGCCAGTATCTGCAGCCGACGGTGAAGCACGCGGCGGTGGCGGAGTTCGTCACGCCCGAAGCGTTCGAGGATTACGCCGCGATGGCGCGCGCCAAGGGGTTTCTGCTGGTCTCCTCCACCCCGCTCACCCGCTCCTCCTATCACGCGGATGCCGATTTCGCGCAGCTTCAGGCAGCGCGCGCGGCCATTCTCGCGCGGGCCGTTGCCTGAGCCATGCCGAGGCATGCCGAGACGCGACTGATCCCATATTCGCCGGAACAGGTGTTCGACCTGGTGTGCGATGTCGCCCGCTATCCGCAATTCCTGCCCTGGTGCGTCGGTGCTCGAGTCCGCTCACGCACTGAGACCGATCAAATTGCCGATCTGACCATTGGCTTCGGCCCGTTTCGCGAGAGCTTCACCAGCCGCAACGCCATGCAGCGACCGGGCAAGATCGGCGTGATCTACGAGAACGGGCCGTTCAAGTATCTGAAGAGCGAATGGAATTTTCATCCGGATCCGGGCGGCTGCCGGGTGGAATTCCATGTCGATTTCGAATTCCGCAGCCGCATCCTGCAAGCCGCCATCGGAAGCGTGTTCACCGAAGCGGTGCGCGCAATGGTTCGGGCCTTCATCAAACGCGCGCGTGACGTGTATGGTGTGTCACATGCTGACAACCATCCTGCATCCAAACTGCCCGGGTCTGCGTAATGAGTGCTGACACCAGCCTCGCTGCATTGCTGGCACGGGTGGTGGCAGGAGATCAGAATGCTCTGCGCGCAATCTATATGCAGCAATCCACCCGCCTGTTCGGCGTCGCAATGGCGATTTTGCGCGACCGGACGGCCGCAGCCGATGTGCTGCAGGAAGCCTTCCTGCGCATCTGGAACCGCGCGGGCCAGTTCGACCCGATGCGCGGCGATGCCTCGGTCTGGATCGCCTCGATTGTCCGCTATGCCGCGCTGGACGCGGTGCGGGCGAGAGGGCGTGAGGTGGTGACCGACAATCCGACTCTGGGTGATGCGGTGCTGGAGCCCGAAGCCTTCGCCCAATTGGCGCAGTCGGAGGACACCAAGCGGCTGCATCATTGCCTCGATCACCTGCCGCCGCCGCATCGTGTTGGAATCATGCTGGCCTTTGTGCACGGTCTGTCGCATCCCGAAGTGGCAGCGCGGATGGATCAGCCGCTCGGCACGGTGAAATCCTGGATCCGTCGCGGGCTGCTCAGCCTGCGGGAGTGCCTGTCATGAATTCTCTGCCGACCGACCCGGAAGGCCGCCGTGTTCTCGCCGGGGAATACGTGCTCGGCACACTCGACGCGCAGACCGCAAAGTCGGTGGAGGCGGCGGTGCTGCATGACGCGGAACTCGCCGCGCTGATCGTCGAATACGAGGCCAAGCTTACGCCGCTGGCCAATCTCGCCATTCCCGAGGCCGCCCCGCCGGATCTGTGGGAACGGATTGCGGCAGCGATTTCGCCGCCCGCGCCGGTGGTGAAACCGGTGCAGTCGGCACCTGGGCTATGGCTGTGGAAAAGCTGGGCGATTGCC
>CAITEF010000328.1 GCA_903891315.1 uncultured Rhodospirillales bacterium
GGCCAGCTCTGCCGACCCCAGACCCAGAAAGGGATAAACCCAGACCTTGACCATGGCCGTCACCGGCCGCACATATCCCATACCCACCCGGGTCAATTCTCGATGAAAATCCCGGGTCAATTCTCAGCGCAACTCAACACCGCGCCAGTCTCAATCTCGGCGGACCGGTCAAGGTGGCCGATATCGAGGCGCGGGTGGACCTGCTTCACGACAAGGGCCTGCTGTTGGCGGACGCCGATGGTGTGATGATGACCACGCGGGGCGCCATCGCGCTCGAACGGCAGGTGCTCGATTTGGCCCAAGCAGGGCAAGGCAAAGGAACGGTGCTGGTCGACCGGCATGCCGAAGCGGCTGTGCAGCAACAGGCGCGGGAGCTGGGTTTGCGGCGCTTGTCGCCAAGGCAGGAGGCCGCCGCCGCGCTGATCCTCAAATCGAACGACCGGATTGTCGGTGTTCAAGGTGTGGCGGGCGCGGGCAAGTCGACCATGCTGCAGCCGGTTACGCGGATCGCCGAGGCGCAAGGGCGCAATGTCGTGGCACTGGCGGTCGGTGCGCAGATCGCCCGGCAACTGGGCAACGATCTTGGCGTGCCGTCAAACTCGGTCACCGGATTCCTCTATCGCCATCAGGCGCTGCTGATCGATGATGGCCTGCCAGACCTCAAGGCGCGCTCGATCCATGAACTGTCCGGCGCGCTGATCATTGTCGATGAAGCTTCGACCTTGAGTTCGCGCCAGGCAGCCGATCTCATCCGCATCGCCCATGTCGCGGGCGCCGCGCGGCTCGCGATGGTCGGCGACACCCGCCAATATGGCGCGGTCGAAGCGGGCAAGCCGTTTGCCGATTTGCAGAAGGCTGGGCTGGCAGCCGCCGAACTGACCGACAACGTGCGTGCCAAGTCCGAAATCATGCAGAGCCTCGCGCCGGTTCTCGATGCCGGCGACATGGCAGGGGCCTTCCGCATCCTCGAACCGGTCACGCACGAAGTTCCCCGTGGCGATGCGGCGGCGCATGCCGTGGCGCTCTGGGCGCAGCGACCGCGCGACGAGCGCGAGGCGACATTGATCCTGACCTCGGGCCGTGCCTTGCGCGCCGAGGCAAACCGCGAAGCGCAAGCCTTGCTGAAATCGCTCGGCGAAGTCGGCCAGCATGGCCAGCGCCTCACCGTGCTAGACCGGGTCAACCTCAGCCGCGAGGAAGCGCGCACCATGACGCCCTATCGCGAGGGGCTGGTCGTGCAGATCCGCACCGATATGCCGCGCCAGGGCCTCACGCGGGGGATGATCGGCACGATCACCAGCGTGACCCCGACACAGGTCGAACTTCGCCGAGGCAACAGCAGCTGGACGCTTCGCCCAGATCGTCTGGCTCGCAATCTCAAGGAGGATGCACTCGGCCTGTTCGAGCGTCGGGAGATCGCGCTGCACGAGCGTGATCGCATCCGCTTTACCGCCAACAACCCGAAACACGGCGTGCTCAATGCACAGACCGCGACGGTTGAGGCAATCTCGGCGGAAAGGGTCGTGCTGAAACTGGCCGAAGATCGGCGGCTTGAGCTTCCCCTCAACGATCCCGTCCTGAAGCGGATCGACCTTGGCTATGCCATCAACACCTATGCCGCGCAGGGTGTGACCACGACACACGGCATTGTCGTCATGGACAGTCGCGAAAAGATGCTGTCCTCCTCGCGCACCCTCAGCGTTGCCCTGACCCGGATTGCCGATCAGCCGACGCTGGTGCTCGACAGCGCGGAGCGGTTGGAGCGCGCGGTGGGGCGGCATGACGCGGGGAAGACTTCGGCGCTGGATATCTACCGCGCGATGACTGCTCCCAAGGCAGAACCAAAAATCGAGCAGAAAGAGCTCCAGAAGGAACTCACGAGGGAGCGCAGCTTCGACAGGGAAATCGGTGCGCGGGACCGGGATTGGGATTTTGGATTGTGAGTCAATATTTTGATTTTCTGATATTAAATCAATAATTTTTATTGTTTTATAAATCTGAATGAATTTTTCCTATGACATTATAGCATTTGGCATCTTCATTGAGAGGATCTGCCATGCATGGTTGATTTCAGCGCGCCAACCTTGCGTGTGATGGCTTCATAGTAGTCTCGGTTTATGACGACCGGGAGCAATGTGACATCCTA
>CAITEF010000329.1 GCA_903891315.1 uncultured Rhodospirillales bacterium
GAAGCCTCGCAACGCGTCCAGCTTCCGGACGCGCGATAAGTCCGGCATGAAGATATGGCCGGTCGCAAAAATGCAGCGGCGAGCCCGCAGCGCGGCGCGCATCTCGGCCTTCGATTGCTGGGCTGTGGGAAGGGTTGGTGGGACCGCCATGATCGTTTGCCTGAAAATCCTCTGACGCCGCTTAACGTCAGGTGGGAACCATGTAAGCAGACCAAGATCCGCTCAGAGACAGCCCCCATGGAGTGTGAATCGCCTCAGGGATGTTGCAAAGGCTCGTGCCGGGCAGAACCCACCACAGCCCATATAAGCCTAGTGCCGAGAATCCTCAAGGGTCGATGCAATAGCCTCCAACCGCTCAGCCACACCAACAAGTGCGGTGAGCGAGGAGGCATCTGATGCTGGGGTCACCGTCGGTACAGCGCGGCGTTCAGACAACTCATCCGCAAGCAGGAGCGCGGCAAACAAAAGCTGACGTATTTCGCTCAACCCGCCAACAGCAGCGCGCGCTTCAACCGTCTTGGCGTCGATCAATGCTCCCATGTTGAGCAGGTGCGCTTCTTCGCCGTCGCGACATGCGAGTGTATACGAATGACCACCGATCGAGAGCGTGACGTCGGCCACTATTTAACCCGCGACTCAATGAGGCTATCTAATGCCGCGACGGCTTTTTCTGCGGCTGCGCGAAGTCGGGCATGGTTTGCCGCTCTCGGGTTGTCCGCTGTCACAGCCGCAGGGCGCGCGGCTGCAGCTTCGATACGCGACAGTGCGGCATTGATCCGCTCAATTACCCCAGAATACTCAGGCGTCATAAAAGCGACATATCAGGTTCCGAAGCAATCGCAAGCAATCGTATTCTCGCTTGAAATCCGTCGAAGAGTTGACGTTCAGTGTGTGCGGCGTCAATTGGAGCGCGACAATCAATGAGTCGCCATTTGCGGCTCAAAATCATGATGGAAAAGATATGGCATCGGCAGACCAACAACTCATGGCCAACGCAATTCGGGTGCTGGCGATGGACGCGGTCGAGGCCGCCAATTCAGGCCATCCCGGAATGCCAATGGGCATGGCCGATGTTGCCACGGTGCTCTTCACCCAGTTTCTGAAATATGATCCCAAAACGCCTAAATGGGCTGATCGCGACCGCTTCATCCTGTCGGCCGGCCATGGTTCGATGCTGGCTTACGCGCTGATGTATCTGGTCGGATACGAGCACCCGACGATTGAGGACATCAAGACATTCCGTCAGTTGCACAGTCCGTGCGCTGGCCACCCCGAGAATTTCGAACTTGAAGGCGTCGAGGCGACGACAGGCCCGCTTGGGCAGGGCTTAGCTATGGCTGTCGGGTTTGCGATGGCGGAGCGTCATCTGAATGCCACGTTCGGCGATGCACTGGTCGATCACCATACTTGGGTGATTGCTGGCGATGGTTGCCTCATGGAGGGCATCAACCACGAAGCCATCGGGCTGGCGGGGCATCTCGGCCTCGGCCGCTTGAATGTGCTATGGGACGATAATCGCATCACGATCGATGGCGCGACCAGCCTGTCCACCAGCGAGGACATTCGCGCGCGCTATACTGCGACGGGTTGGCATGTTGTCGACTGCGATGGCCATGACTTCGCCGATATCGCGCGGGCGCTGGCAGCGGCAAAAGCTGATCCTCGGCCGTCACTCGTGGCATGCCGCACCATCATCGGTAAGGGCGCCCCGAATAAGCAGGGCGGCTCGGGCGTCCATGGCGCAGCACTCGGTGCCGCCGAAGTGGCTGCGGCGCGTGCCGAACTGGGCTGGACGCTGCCGCCATACGAGGTGCCTGCCGACATTCTCACCAATTGGCGCACAGCCGGTGCGCTTGGCGTTGCCGAGCGTCAGGCTTGGGATGCGCGACTGGCAGCCAGCCCGCATGCAGCAGAGCTTACGCGGCGGATGAGCGGCACGCTCGGCGACATGGCGCCACTGCAAACCTATCTCGACGGCCTCATCGCCAAGCCTGCCAATGTCGCGTCACGCAAATCGTCTGAGATGGCGCTTGAGGTTCTCACGGCCGCCCTACCCGAGATGCTCGGCGGCTCGGCCGATCTGACCGGTTCAAACAATACCAAGACCAAGGCGACCTTGCCCTTCTCAAAGACCGACTATTCGGGCCGATATGTCTATTATGGCATCCGCGAGTTCGGCATGTCGGCGGCGATGAACGGTATGGCGCTGCACGGCGGCATCATCCCTTATGGCGGCACATTCCTGGTCTTTTCAGACTATTGCCGCAACGCGATCCGGATGTCCGCCATCCAGAAAATCCGCACGATATACGTCATGACACACGACAGCATCGGTCTGGGCGAGGATGGCCCAACGCACCAACCCGTCGAGCATGTCATGAGCCTGCGGATGATCCCCAACCTCAACGTGTATCGCCCCTGCGATGCCATTGAGACCGCGGAATGCTGGGCACTTGCGCTGCAACACCCGCATACGCCCTCGCTGCTCGCGCTCACCCGCCAAAACCTGCATCAAGTGCGCACCGATGTCAGCGAGAACCTCTGCGCGAAGGGCGGCTATACGCTGCGTCAGGCGAATGCCGCGCGGCGTGTCGTGCTGATTGCGACCGGCTCGGAAGTTGGCATTGCGATTTCGGTTGCCGACCGCCTCGAAGAGCATGGAATTGGCGCGGACGTCGTCTCAATGCCGTGCTGGGAGCATTTCGATGCCCAGCCGCAGGCTTATCGCGATGCCGTGTTACCGGCAGGTGCGCTGATCGTCTCGATTGAAGCCGGCGTCACGATGGGCTGGGAACACTATACCGGACGTGACGGTTTGCGCTTCGGCGTTGACGGTTTCGGCGTATCCCGATCCGAGGCCCTGAAGCCTTCTGACGGCATGGTAGAAATAGTCACAACTATGGGGATTGAGATTGCTGTGGGCCTTGTCGTTCTGGACGGCCAGTTTTTCAATGACTTCGGAATCGCCCAAGACCTGGTCCAGAAGCGCCAGCGCAGCGCGATAGTGCGCTTCGCGCTCGGTGGCTGAGGCACTGAACTGGCCGATCTTCAAGTGGGCGAAGAAACGCACGAATGGTTCCGGGTGATGACAGAAGGGCTCGCACAAGGCCGGTGGCAGCGAGAGGTCCAAGAGAAGGGTGATCGCGGCGGCCTTTCGTTCCTCCGGCCGCGCTCGTGAACCTGCCAGAACGCGATAGACCAACGTCTGCAGGTAAACAGCCTGTTCGGCGTCGTCCTCGCAAATACAGGTGCTCAACATGGTGCAATATAGGGTATTACCGATCAGGTTAGCCGAGAGGCGCCTCTCCATGTCAACGCGCGCCAACCGGCGTACCGGGCGTAACAGTTCCGCCAACTCGGGGTTGCGCCTCATTTCGGGCGAACGCAACACGCTGTTGTACATGCCGCCATCTAAAATGCTCTGCATGGCGAATGGATCGGGAGATGAAAGAATGAGATCGGTCGCTTGCGCCAGGCACTGCGCACGTATCCGCGCATCATCGAGATCAGGCATATGCCAGACGCTTCCCTGAAGAATGAGTCTGCTAATCAACGCTTCTCGGGCCTTGAAACTGGTTGGATCAAGGGCAAGCGCGGCTTCCACCGCCCAAAACCCGCCGCCGGATGCGTGGGCCACGTTTAGCAGGGCGGAAGGCTCGTCGCTTGCAGACACGTCCATACCGGGCCGGAGGCTGGCAATCTTCTTGAGCGTCTCGGATCCCAACTCAGCGACTATCCGCTCCAGGTCGCCGGTCATTCCCTGCCTCTCAAATCGCGCCACCTCCTTCAAGGAGGCGTCGCGCAACCGGAGAGCCATTGTGTACTTCTTCTCCGCGCCGGTGAGTTCCTGCTCGGCAGTCAGGTACAGATCGCCATCCAGCAGGGTA
>CAITEF010000330.1 GCA_903891315.1 uncultured Rhodospirillales bacterium
AGCCCGCGATTCCTGGGTTGCCACGTCACTTCGTTCCTCGCAATGACGATGAATAGTCATTGGTGGCTGTCCAAACTCAGCCCAAGCAAACGCGTCTGCAAGGCCTCATCCCCGGCAAGCTCCGCCATCGCCCCAGCATGGATCACCCGCCCATTGTCCATCACTGCCACATCGTCACCCACCGAGCGCGCCATGTGGAAATTCTGCTCGACCAGCAGGATCGTGGTCCCGCGCGCCTTCTGCTCGCGGAAGCACTCGATCAACTGATCGATCACCGAGGGCGCCAAACCTTTCGTCGGCTCGTCGATGATCATCAACCGCCGCTCTTCCACAATCGCTCGCGCGACTGCCAGCATCTGCTTCTGCCCGCCCGACATCAGCCCGGCGCGGTCATGCCATTTGGTCTTCAGGATCGGGAAGAATCGGAACACATCCGCCAGCCGTGCCTCGTCGAACCGCGACCCGGTGGCGGCAAGGCGCATGTTTTCGGCGACCGTCAACTGCGAGAAAATCCCCATCGTCTCCGGCACATAGGCAATCCCGCGCCGCGCGATATCAGGCGTCTCGTTGCCGCCGATCTCCGCCCCGTCGAAGCGGATCGCGCCGTGGCGCGGCTTCCACAGCCCCATGATGGTGCGCAACGTGGTCGTCTTGCCCGCCCCGTTGCGTCCCAGCAGCATCGTCACCCGCCCGGCGCGCACCGTCAGATCGACGCCGTGCAGGATGTGATACGCGCCGATATGCGTCACCACACCGGACAGGCTCAGCAGCGCCTCATCCATGCGCTGTCTCCGTGCGACGAATGCCGAGATACGCCTCCTGCACCACCGGCAACGCGACCACCTCGGCCGGCTTGCCGTCGGCAACCAGGGTGCCGTTGACAAAGACGATGATGCGATCCGCCAGCCTGCGCACGACATCCATTTTGTGCTCAACCAGCAGGATGGTTTTGGAGCGGTCCTGCTTGATCGTCTCGATCAGATCGAGGATCACCGGCACTTCATCGACACTCATCCCAGCCGTCGGCTCATCGAACATGAACACGTCGGGTTCGAGGGCCAGCATCAGCGCCACTTCAAGCTTGCGCTGATCCCCATGCGACAGCACCGAGGCCCGGGTTTTCGCCCTTGCTCCTAGCGCCACGCGGTCGAGATAGCCGTGCGCCGCATCCAGCAATTCGCGATGACGCGACGCCATTGAGAACAGATCGACGCGGGGATGCATCCGCGCCTGTACCGCAAGGCGTACATTTTCCAGCACGGTCAGGTTGGGAAACAGATTGGTCAACTGAAACGCCCGTCCCAGCCCACGCCGCGTGCGCTGATTGGCGGGGAGGGCTGTGATGTCCTCACCCTTGAAAATCACCTGCCCGTCGCTTGCGGGGAGTTGGCCGGAGACGAGGTTGAAGAAGGTGGTTTTGCCAGCGCCATTGGGGCCGACAATCGCAGTCAGCGTGCCGGGCTCGAAACCGCAGGACACCGCGTTGACGGCGATATGGCCGCCGAAGCGGATGGTGAGGCCGCGGGTTTCGAGGATGGGCATTGGTGAATTACCCGTCATTGCGAGCGCAGCGTGGCAATCCAGGAATCGGTTGGCGGCACTCCTGGATTGCCACACTGCGCTCGCAATGACGACAGAGCATCAGCGCTTGTTCATCACCGGCACATCCATCTCCGACGCCGGGATTTCCTTCGTCAGTTCCGGCACCGCCCAGGCCAAGGCCGGATCAACCTTGATCTTGAAGCCATACATCGCCTGCATCGCCTGATGATCCACCGTGCGGAACGTCATCGCGCCCTTGGGGGAATCAAAGCTCATCCCTTCCATCGCCTTGATCAACGTCTCGCTATCCGTCTTGCCGCCGGTCTTGGTCAACGCCGTCACCACCGCACTCGCCGAGGCAAACCCGCCCGCGGTGAAGAAGTCCGGCGGCGTGCTAAAGCGCTTGGTGTGCTCGGCGACCAGCCAGGCATTGGCCGGGTTTTTCGGAATGTCGTAGTAATAATAGGTCGCCCCCTCCATGCCGGGGAACGCCTTGTAGGCCGCCATCGCAGGCAGAATGTTGCCGCCGGTGGCGACCTCAACCCCATGCGTCTCGGGTGCCAATGACTTCAGCGCCGCCAGCGGATTGCCACCCGCCCAGATCACGTAGAGGATCTTGCGGCCCTTCTCCTTGGCGAGCGCGTCGAACGCACGCTGTGCGGGAGCGGTGAAATCCGTGGTGGTCGGCGGTGCGTATTCTTCATCAACGACCTTCGCCCCGGTGCCTTCAAGTGCGGCCTTGAACGCCTTCACACCGTCACGCCCGAACGCGTAATCCTGCGCCAACGTTGCAATCACCACGCCCGGCTTGCCGATGGCCTTCGCGTTGGCAATCGCGTCCTGCGACGAGTTGCGCCCAGTTCGGAAGATGTAGCGGTTCCACTTGTCGCCGGTGATCGCATCGGCCACCGCGGGCTCGACGATGAAGACCTTCTTGAACTCTTCCGCCACCGGCAGCATAGCCAGCGCCACGGCCGAATTGGTGCCGCCCACCGCAATATCGGCATCCTTGTCGCCGAACGCCTCGGAGAGCACGTTGCGGCCGACATCGGGCTTGTTCTGACTGTCCAGCTCCAGCAAGGTGATCTTGCGGCCAGCGACTTCCATCGTGCCCTTGGTGTAGTATTCCAGGCCAAGCTTGAAGCCCGCCACGGTCTGCTTGGCGTAAGCCTCCAGCGGGCCGGTCGAGTCGGAGATCAGTGCGACCTTGACCGGATCCGCTGCATGGGCGAGCGGGGTGAGACTCAGACTGGTGGCGAGGCCGACGGCGAACAGAAATTTCGCGGCACGCATGCGCACTCTCCCAAAGTTTCGTGTGTTGACGGTTTGTTGCGCGGATCGTGCCCCGCAATGCCGTCCACCGCAACCGGAAAGACGTGACATTTTCCTGGGCGAACGAAATGCATTATATCTCATGCGGTGGCTTGGGATATGATGCAACAATGAACAAAGCGCAGAACGCACCGCCAGACCGGGCGCATTCCAGTCCCGAAGACGCGGCCTTCCTGATGGCCATTGGCCAGCATCTGCGCACGTTGCGTGCCCGCCGTGGCGTGACGCGGCGCGATCTTTCGGCCAAAAGCGACGTGTCGGAACGCTATATCGCCCAGTTGGAAAGCGGCTCGGGCAATATTTCCGTACTGCTGCTGCAGCGCATCGCCCGGGCCCTTGGCATCGCCCCCGAGGAGTTGATGGCAGCACATAGCGAGCGCTCGGTGGAGCGCATGCTGCTCGACCAGTTCGTCGCCACCTTGCCCGAAGCCCGCCTCGCGGAGGCGCGCGAGATGTTGCAGGCGCGCTTCGGCAGCGTCGAATCGGCGACACGGCAAGACCGCATCGCATTGATCGGCCTGCGTGGCGCGGGCAAATCCACCCTCGGGCGAAGGCTGGCCGAACGGCTCGGCATGGCGTTCGTCGAACTGGACCGCGAGGTTGAGCGTGAAGGGCGGATGGAACTGTCCGACATCTTTGCCGTCCACGGCCAAGACGGATTCCGTAGGCTGGAGCGCGCCGCCATCCAGCGGCTGGTCCGCACCGGCGAGCGCGCGGTGATCGCCACCGGCGGCGGCATCGTCGCCGAAGCCGACACGTTTGGCTTCCTGCTCGACAGTTGCATCACGATCTGGCTGCGCGCGAGCCCGGAGGAGCACATGCAGCGCGTGCAGGACCAGGGCGATCTGCGCCCGATGCGCGACAATCGCCGCGCGATGGACGATCTGCGCACCATCCTCACCAGCCGGGAAGCGCTCTATGCGCGGGCGGATTTCACCGTCGATACGTCGGGGCGAAGTGTGGAGGAGAGTTTGGCGATGCTGGCGGAGAGTGTGGGGTCGGGGATGATTGCATAATAATTTGCGCTGTCATTGCGAGAAACCGTAAGTATCGAGGCAAAACATTGCTGGATTATTGGCGCGTAGAGGTCAGATCCGGCAGGGCGAGCCGTCTTCATTTCGGCAGTAAGCCAATGGTTTGCTTCGACACTTGCGGTTTCTCGCAATGACAATTAAGATAATCCGCTGAAACTCACCCCGCCGCCTTCGCCTTCATCTCGGCAATCTGCGACATCGCCATGTTGTTGAGCGGCAGATCGACCGGCTCGCCGATCGCCGCCGACAGATCGGCACCCGAATAGGCGCTCATCACCATCCGCGCATGCTCGGGCGAGACCATCGGCGGGCGGTCCAGCAGCACCGATTCCAGGAAATGGATGGTCTCCGGCCCCATCTGACCCGCGAACACATGATCCACCTGCTCGCCCGGCATGGTGGACATCGGATATTGCGTGCCGCCCGAGACGGTGTTCATCCAATGATCGCGATGCGTGTCATCCAGGAACAGCGAGCCCTCGGTGCCGGTGATCTCGATCCAGGTGGCGCAGAAATTCGGGTAGGACGGCGGCAAATTCCAGCCGCCGCCGATCATCACCAGCGAGCCGTCATCCATGTTCACCGTCGACCACATCGTGTCATACGAGCCGTTGACCGGCTGCATGAAGCCGTAGCTGCCCTGGCTGTAGATTTTGGTCGGTTTGGCCGGATCGAGCAGCCAGAAGACGAAATCGAGGTCGTGCGTGCTCTCCATCGCGGCGGGCGACATTTTCACCCGCGAGGCGATCTTCTTGCCGAGCGAGCGTGACAGATGGCGGCTGACCATGACGCTGACGACTTTGCCCAGCGTGCCGTCAGCGATCTTCTTCTTGGCGTAGGCGACTTTCGGGTTGAAGCGCTGCGAATAGCCGATGGTGAATTTCAGATTGTTCTGGCGGGCGATGTTGATCAGATCATCCGCTTCCCAGAAATCCATCGCGATCGGTTTTTCCAGCAACACATGCTTGCCCGCCTTCAGGCAGTCGCGCGCGATCGGGTAATGCGTGGGCTCCGGCGTGGTGGAGATATAGACCACCTCAATGGCGTCGTTCTTGACGATGTCCTGGTAATCGAGTGTGGCGGTCTTCGGCTTGCAGAGTTCGGCGACCTCCGCCAGCCGGTCGGGGCGAATTTCACAGATATGCAGCGCGTCGACCAGCGCGGACCGCGCCAGGGTCTCTGCCCGAATGCCACCACACCAGCCAGTGCCGATCACCGCCGCCTCGATATGCCGCGCCATGCGCCCCTCCCATTTTTATAGGGCGATAATTGGCGATGTTTCGCGGCCACGGCAAGCGGGGGCCGGTTCAACCGGCGAGCAGCACCGTCACCCGGTTCCAGTCATTGTCGCGGCGGTAATGGAATGCCGAGGTGAAGCGGCGCACCAGCACCAACCCGAGGCCGCCAAGCTGCGCATCGGCCAGCGAATGCGCAGCAGACGGCTCAGCCGTCACCGTGGGATCGAACGTCATGCCGTTATCGTCGACCATGATCTCCAGCCCGGCCTCGCAGGGCCGCAGGGTGACGACGATTGACAGCTTTGCCGGATCGGCGGCCCGCGCGTGCAGCACGATGTTGGCCACCAATTCTTCCAGGCAAAGCTGCACAGCATAAAGCCGGGAGACTGAGAGCCCGAGCTTGGCGCCTGCGTCATCCACCCAGGCGGAGAGACGGATCAGCTCTGCCAGCTCGGGCAGAATTTGTAGAACAAGCTCATTCTGATTGCCTGCCACGTTGATTTTTTGAATCTCTGCCATCACGCCATCACCGCGCGTGCGGCGCTGTCAATGTCAGTGGTCACGGTGATCAGGGAATCGGCACCAGACGCCCGCAGCACCTCGGCCACCAGCGGCTGCGGACGCGCCAAGGCGAGTTGGCCGGAGCGGGATTGCACAGTTTTGGCGGCGAGAATCAGGCAGCGCAGCCCCATTGAGGCGAGAAATGTGACTCCCGCCAGATCTATCACCACCATCGTGTTGCTGGTGACGACAGCCAGCAACTCCTCTTCGATTTCCATCGAACCCGCCATGTCAAGACGGCCATCCAATTGGACAACAATGACGCCGGGAGCAAGAGATTCGGTTAAAAGTTTCAACATGCACTCCAGAAATCTAAGAAATTATCGAGTTTATGGACAGTGTTTTCTCGCTTGCTGGAAGCCGATATTCTGATATACTACCACCGCATCGATACGCAGCCCAATCCGACGAAGGATCTGCTCACTCTGATCCGCGACATGCGGCGGCGTGTGCATCAAGGCAAGTGACAACATGATGGCAGTTTTGTTCGTTTTGTCATCGGCAAAACCGCGAGCGCGCATTCTGAACCGGGGTGATCATGACCAGCGAGCCTGATGATCTGCTGTTTGCCGACGAGACAAATCAGCCGCTTTCCGAAATCCGGCAAAATGCTTGGAAGGTTCTCATCGTCGATGACGAGGAGCAGGTGCACAGCGTCACCAAGATGGTGCTCGCCGACTTCACCTTCCGCGAATTGCCGCTGACGTTCATTTCTGCCTATTCCGCAGATCAGGGTCGCGCGCTGCTCGCAGACAACCCTGATATCGCCGTGTGCCTGCTCGACGTGGTGATGGAGTCCGATCATGCAGGTCTCGATCTCGCGCGCGACATCAGGGGCGAATTGGCCAATCCGTTCGTGCGCATCATCCTGCGCACCGGCCAGCCTGGGCAGGCCCCGGAGCGGCGGGTCATCGTTGATTATGACATCAACGATTATAAGGAGAAATCCGAACTGACAGCGCAGAAACTGTTCAGCACGATGGTGACCGCGCTGCGCTCCTACAAGGACATCATGACCATCGAGACCAGCCGCCGCGGCCTGGAGAAGATCATCACCGCCAGCGCCGAGCTGTTCCAGATCCGTTCAGTTGAGCCGTTTCTATCCGGCCTGCTGATGCAACTTGGCTCATTGCTGGAGGTGGGCGTGGATGCGGTGATGATCAGCGCACGAAATATCGCGGAGATGGGAGATGTTGATCGCATGCGTATTGTCGCCGCGTCCGGTCGGTTCACAGATTTGTCCGGTCTCGCCGCCGATCTGCTGGAGCCGGACGTGCATCATGGGGTTGTCGAGGTGATTGCCACCCGTGCCAGCAAATTCCGCGACCACCACAGCGTGATCTATTTCCACGCCAACACCGACCGCGTCACCGTGCTCTACATGGAAACCGGCCGCAGGCTTGATGCGGTGGACCACCGGCTGATCGAGTTGTTTTGCTCCAACGCCAGCATCGGTCTCGACCTTACGCAATGAACGATATGGAGCCCCAGCACGCGCTGCCTCACGGCAAAGCCGCCGCGGAAATCAACACCGTAGGCGATCTGCGGCTGTGGGATGCCTCCATCGACACCAACCAGCTGACCATTGTCGCCGAGCAGATGTTGAACTCCGATCCGGAGTTGCCGGGCGTTGTGGTGCGTCACATGGGGCATTTGGTGGCGCTGATGTCGCGCAAGACCTTGTTCGGCCAGCTCAGCAGACCGCTCGGGCGCGATATCTATCTCAATCGTCCGGTGTCTGAAATGCTGGGCACATTGGAGCGCCATCCGCTCACCCTGCCGCACGAAATGTCGGTGGCGGCAGCGGTGGAAAACGCGCTGTCGCGGCCGACGGCACTGGTCTACGAACCAGTTTTGGTCAGGACGCCGGGCCAGCCGCACCGGATTCTGGCGGTGGATTTGTTGCTGCGCGTGCAGTCGGCCCTGCTCGATTCGGCGATCCGTGCCAAGGACGAATTGCTGGCCGAGGTCCAGCGGACAGCGGCGGAATTGCGCACGACGCTGGTGCAGTTCGAGCAGGCGCGCGACCGGCTGGTACAGTCAGAGAAGATGGTCGCCCTCGGCCAGCTCGTGGCAGGCGTGGCGCATGAGATCAACACGCCCATCGGCGTGGCGCTCACAGCGGCGACCCATCTGAGCGAGCGGACGCAAGAATTCGACAAGCTGGTCACTGAGGGCCAACTCCGCCGGTCTGATCTGTCCGCCTATACCAGCGTCGCCCGGCAAAGCACCGAGTTGCTGCGCTTCAACATTCAGCGCGCCGCCCAGCTGATCCAGAGTTTCAAGCAGGTCGCCGTCGATCAGGCGAGCGAACAGATGCGCGATTTTGAGCTCAGCGACTATCTCGAACAGCTCGTCACCTCCCTTCGCCCGGAGGCCCGCAAGCTCGGCCACAACCTCGCTGTCACCTGCCCCGAAGGCATCGCGATGACGGCCTATCCGGGGGCGTTGGCGCAGGTGCTCTCCAACCTGATCTCCAACGCGCTGATGCACGCCTATGCACCGGGCACGGCGGGCAATGTGCGGGTGCAGGTGCGCGATCAGGGCAGCACAGTGGCGATCATGGTGGAGGATGATGGGGCGGGGATTCCGGCGGAGAATCTGAGCCGCATCTATGACCCGTTCTTCACCACCAAACGCGGCTCCGGCGGCAGCGGGCTTGGGCTACACATCGTCTTCAACATCGTCCATGAGACGCTGAAGGGTGAGATCACGTGCCGCTCCAACCAGGATGAGGGCACCGTGTTCACCGTGACACTGCCCAGGATGGTCGCATGACCGACAGCGAAGACGCGTTCCTGTTCCTGGACGAAGCTATGACCTTGCCCGCGCCGGTGGTCGATGCGCAGGCACCCTGGGTGATCCTGGTGGTGGATGATGACCGCTCGGTGCATTCGATCACCCAATTGGTGCTGGGCGATCTGCGTTTTCAGGACCGCCGGGTCGAGATCCTCTCCGCCTATAGCGGGCACGACGCCGCCGCCATTCTGCGCGGCCGGGACGATGTGGCGCTGATCCTGCTCGATGTGGTGATGGAGACCGACGATTCCGGCCTGCGTCTGGTGCGGCAAGTGCGCGAGGAGATCGGCAACCATGCGGTGCGAATCATTCTGCGCACCGGCGAGCCGGGCCAGGCACCGGAGCGGCAGGTGATCCTGGATTTCGACATCAACGACTACAAGGCCAAGGCCGATCTCACCGCCCGCCAATTGTTTACCGCCACTGTGGCAGCCCTGCGCGGCTATGCCGATCTGCGCGCGCTGGAAGAGGCGCGGGCGGCGTTGCTGCAGGAGCAGGCCGAGCTCGAACGCCGGGTGATCGCGCGGACCGCCGAGCTCGCCGCCGCCCATCGCGTGCTGGAAGACGACCTCAAGGCCGCCGCCACGCTGCAGCAGGCGATCCAGCCCGCAGGCTTCCCAGCCCATCCCCACCTCGACGGGGCTGCGGTGATGCGGCCCGCGCGGGTGATCGGGGGCGATTTCTACGATATCGCGTTGCTCGACGCCGACCGTGTGGCGCTGCTGATCGCCGATGTCAGCGGAAAGGGCGCGCAGGCGGCGCTTTTCGCCGTCCTCGCCCGCACGCTGCTGCAGGCAGCGATGGCGGCCAATTCCGATCCCGCCGAGATCCTGGCGGCGACCAACCAGGCGTTGGTGGCCCGCAACCCGCTGAATTTGTTCGTCACCGTGCTGCTCGTGGTGATCGACACGCGGCGGGGGATGCTGTCGTTCTGCAGTGCCGGGCACGGCGCGCCGCTGATAAGGCGCGCGGACGGCAGCACCTGCCGCGTGGCTGCACGACCCTCGCTGCTGCTCGGCCTGTTCGAGGCGGCACCCTACACCAGCCACACACTCCATCTCGCCCCTGGGGACGCTGTGGTGTTGACCACCGATGGGATCGAGGAGGCGGAAGACTCGTCCGGCGAGCCGTTCGGGCAGGACCGGATCTGCGCGACGCTGGCGGGGGCTGCGAATGACGCAGGGAGAATGCTGGACGCGTTGATGTGTGCCGCCGACGCCTTCAGAAGCGGTGCCCCGCTGGACGATGACGCCACCTGCATCGTCGCGCGCTGGCCCGGCTAGAGCACGGTCCGACCGATCGGAATCGATCGGCCGGACGGTCGTGCTCTAGAAACATATGATTCTAGAGCAACTTAGCCTCGATCACATTGAACCTCTTCGGTCAATGTGATCGGGCGTTGCTCTAAAGCGTGATGATTTTGAGCTCAAGCGCTCTCAGCCTACATACCCCAAACCGTCATCGTGAGCGAAGCGTAGCGATCCAGGAGTCGTAGAGCCGTCTCTTCGGGTTCTGGATCCTGACGCTTCGCTCAGGATGACGGATTGGCGGCTTGAGGGGTGCTGTCAACACCAGCCAATAAAAGTCTAAAACTGCACGCCGGCGAGAACCATGATCACCGGGATTGCAAGCGCTGCGATCACCGTCTGCACCGCGACAATCCCCGCCATCAGCGGCGCGTCGCCGCCCAATTGGCGGGCCATGATGTAGGAGGAGGACGCGGTTGGCAGGCTTTGGAACAGCAGTGCTGTGATTGCGCCGCGTCCGTCCAGCCCGAGCCACGAGCCGACAAGCAGGGTGGCCATCGGCATCAGCGCGAATTTCGCGACCGAGGCAATCGACACCGGTCGCATCCAGCGCCGCGCCGCGCCGAAATCCAGCGCCGCCCCCACGCAAAGCAAGCCCAACGGCAGCGAGGCCTGCCCGAGTGCGCGCATCACCGGGTCGACAACTCGCGGCACCGAGAGGCCAAAGGCTTGGAAGGCAATCCCGGCGAAACAGGCATCAACCAGCGGGTTGAGCGCCAATTGCCGCAAGATTCCCAGCACCGACAGCCGCACCGAGCCGAACCGGGCGAAGACCAGAACGCAAAGGATGTTCACCGTCGGCACAATCGCCGCGTTCGACAACGCCGCAAGAGCCACGCCTTGCGCGCCGAACAGCCCCATGGCTGCGGTGACGCCGATATAGTTGTTGAACCTCACACTGCCCTGAAACACCGAGGTGAATTGCGGCCCGGCCAATCGCAGCCAGGGCGAGGCCAGCACCATGATGGCCGCCACCATCATGGTGGAGAAGACGAGGGTGAGCGCCAACGCCCGCACCGGAAGATCGTCGAGATGCGCGGTGGCGAGGCCGTGGAAGAACAGGCAGGGCAGCAGCACGAAATACACCAGCCGCTCCGCCTGCGGCCAGAACACATCCTGCACCAATTTGATACGGCGGAGATATTGCCCCATCGCGATCAAAACGGCGGTGGGGGCGAGGGCGAGGAGGATGGTGAGGAACATATCCGGCTAAAACGGCCGATCCCCCGCCACTGTCACCCGCACACCGCTGCGCGTGGCCGGGAAATAATCCCAGATCGCCTGATGCTGTGCGGCGCGATTGTCCCAGAACGCCACCGAGTTCTGCTGCCAACGAAACCGGCACGAGAATTCCGGCGTCTCGATATGGCGAAACAACATCTGCAGCACGGCCGCACTCTCCGCCTTGGACAGTTCGAGAATCCGCGAGGTGAAGAAGGAATTCACATAAAGCGCTTTCTTGCCCGTCACCGGATGGGTCCGAATCACAGGGTGCACGGCTTTCGGGTAGACCCGCCCGGAATCGCTGTTGGTGTAGCGACCGCGATAGAGCAACTCGCCGTCATGCAGCGCGGTCATCCCGTCCAGCATCGCCCGGATCGGCGGCGAGAGCGTCTCGAAGGCGGTGTACATATTGGCAAACAGCGTATCGCCCCCGAATGGCGGCAGCGTGTGGATGCGCAGGATCGAGCCCATCGGCGGCACTTCGTCGCACGAGACATCCGAATGCCAATCCTCGCCATTGGCGTATGACGAATTGGCGTCGGCGTGGATGATCATCGCCTCCGGCAGGCCGGGCAGCGAGGGGGCCGCCGGGTGGATGTGCAGATCGCCGAAATGGCGGCCAAACGCGATCTGCTGCTCGGGTGTGATGTGCTGGTCGCGAAAGAAGATCACCAGATGATCCATCAGCGCCTGATGGATGATGTCGAATGTCGACTTGTCCAATGGTTCGCCGAGATTGACGCCCGAGATTTCCGCGCCGATGCGCGGTGTGAGCGGGCGGATATCGATGCGGTTGCTCGCCATGCTCAATTGCCTCCGCCTGCATAGATCTCCGGAAAGAACAGCTCCTTCCAATCCGCCGGATCGGTGGAAAGAGCACCGGTTTGGTGCATGAAATGGGCGAATTGCATGACCCGCTTGGGCTGCATCGTCCATTCATTTTCCGGCTTCGAGATGATGTCCACCAGCCGATCCGTTGGAATTTTCGACTTCTCGTTGCGGATGTAAAGTTCGGCGGCTTTCTTCGGATCAGCCGAGATCAGCTTCTGCGCCCGGTCAAGGGCAGCAATGAAGGCCGCGTAAACCTGCGGGTGGCTGTCGTGATAGGCGGCGGTCGCCCAGACCGCGTTGAAGGTGTGCGGCCCGCCGAGGACTGCGTAGCTGTCGAGCACGCGATGGATACGTTTGTCGGCGAGTTCCTCATACATGAACGGGGCCGAGGTGAAATGCGCGTCGATCTCGCTCTTGAAGCTCATCATCGCGGTCTGCGCATCCGGGTGGCCGAGCGAGGTGGTCAGGTGATCGTATTTGTCGAAATTCTTGATCCCCAACTCCTGCGCGGCGGCCATTTCCAGCACCACGGCCTGGATGGTGACCTTCACCGCAGGCAGCGCGATGCGGTCGGCATCGGTGAAATCATGCAGCGTTTGCACCTTGGGATTGCTGGTGTTGAGCCAGATCGGCATCGCGTTCAGCGTCGCCACACCACGCACTTTGAGGTTGTTTCGGGTTTTGCCCCAGATGGTCAGCATCGGGCCCACGCCACCGGAGGCGAATTCCAGATTGCCGGAGATCAGCGCGTCATTGATCGTGCCGCCATTGGAGATGGTGAGGAACTCGGAGGTGAGATCGAGCCCTCGCGCCTTTCCTTCGGCCTCCAGCAACTTCTCTTCCTGCATGATGATCAGCGGCAGGTAGGAGACGCCGTATTGCTTGGCGATACGGACGGTCTCGGCACTGGCTGCATGGGCAAGACCCGCGATCAATGCGAGCGCCAGGATTGCGCGCTTCATCGGCTTCCTCCGTTTTGTCGTTGGGAGGATGCTATGGGCGGCGGTGGCGCAGCGTCAAATCTGATTCAGGTCGCCCGCCGGTGCGCGTAGCGGAACAGGCGTTGCCAGACCAGCGCGTTCATCGCCATCACGAAGCGTGACATCACGAACACGCCGAGCAGCAGGCGCGCGCCATCGCCGTGTTCGGTGGCCTCGGCGATATAGGCGCCGATACCCTCGGAGACCATCACGCCGCTGCCCCATTGGGCGTATTCGGCCACGATCGCGCTGTTCCATGCAGCACCTGAGGCTGCCACCGCGCCGGTGATGATCGAGGGCAGCAGGCCCGGCAGGATCACCCGATGCAGCCGCGTCCAACCGTCAACGCGGAAGATATCCGCCGCCTCGCGCAGATCGCCGGGATAGTTCTGCATGCCGGCGAAGACATTGTAGAGCACGAACCATTGTGCGCCGAGGAACATCAGCGGGATCGCGGCAATATCCGGAGTCACACCGTAGGTCATCGCCAGTGCGGCGACGGTGGGAAACAGCAGATTGGCGGGGAAACTCGCCAGCACCTGCACCACCGGACGCGCGATGGGAAACAGTTTCGGGTGGGCGGCCATCCATACCCCGATCGGCACCCAGATCGCCAGCGCAATCGCCACCGTGACCAGCACGCGCAGGAATGTCTCCAGACCAAACGCGAAGGCGGTCAAAATCTCCCATGCCGGAATACGCTCCAGCATGCCGTAGAGCAGGTTCACCATCCCGGCCACGCCGACTACGATCAGGATGGCGAGGAAGATATGATCGCGGTGATGGTTGCTCTCGCCCCAATGGCGATGGTGATGATGCTCAGCCGGTGGCCCCAGACGCAGCCAGCCGAAACGGCGGATCAGCAGGCTCAGCCATTTCATCCAGCTTCGCCCGAATTTGGCGCGGCGCAGCAGATCGACCATCCAGGGCGTCTCATCGAGCAGCGTGGTGACGGTCTCGTTGCGGAAATGGCCGCACCAGGCGATCAGTGGGCGCAGAATCA
>CAITEF010000331.1 GCA_903891315.1 uncultured Rhodospirillales bacterium
CGCGCCCGACGTGGTGTTCAACGCGCTGCATGGCCGTTTCGGCGAAGATGGCGCAATCCAGGGTGTGCTGGACTGGCTCAACATCCCCTACACCCATTCCGGCGTGCTCGCCTCCGCGCTGGCGATGGACAAGGAAGCCGCCAAGGCGGTGTTCGCCGCACATGGTCTGCCTGTTGCCGCCGGTACGGTGATGAATGTCACCGACCTGATCGACGCCGATCCGCTGCCGGTGCCCTACGTGATCAAGCCGCTCAACGAGGGCTCGTCTGTCGGCGTCGAGATCATCCGCTCCGGCGACAATCGCCGCGCAAGCGTCGCACGCGGCTGGAAATTCGGGCCGCGCGCGATGGTGGAGGAGTTCATACCCGGCCGCGAACTCACCGTGGGCGTGCTGGGAGACCGCGCGCTGACGGTGACCGAGATCATCGCTACCCAGGCGTTCTACGACTACGAAAGCAAATACGCCGATGGCGGCTCCCGCCACGTGCTGCCCGCCGATATCCATCCAGACGCCGCCGCCGAGGCGATGCAGGTCGCACTTGCCGCCCATCGCGCGCTCGGCTGTCGCGGCGCGTCACGTGCCGATTTCCGCTACGACGACACGAAAGGCGAGCCCGGTCGACTGATCCTGCTGGAGGTCAACACCCAGCCCGGCCTGACGCCGACCTCACTGCTGCCGGAACAGGCGGCTTTGTCCGGCATCGACTTCCCCGCTTTGTGCCGCTGGATGGTGGAGAACGCAGCATGCCGCGCGTGAAGCCACAACCAACGCCCACATCGAAATTCCAACAGCGACCGCGCCAGGCCGCACTCCCCGACCGTCCGAGCCGTCTGCGCATCATGCTGCGCCAAACACGCACGCTGCTGCGACCGGCGATGTTCAGCGCGATGGCGCTGTTGCTGCTGGTCTTTGGTGTCAGCCTCGTGCGGATGGCGGGCCTGAGCGGCAACATGCGGGAACGGCTGGGGGCGGCCACTGTCGATCTCGGCTTCGACATCGAGCACATCGTCGTCCAGGGCCGCGAGAAGACTCCGACCGACCGGCTGTTCGCCGCCCTTGGCGTCCATCAGGGCGATTCGATCCTTGCCCTCTCGCTGCCAGACGCCAAGGCGCGGCTGGAGCATATCCCCTGGGTCCGCTCGGCCATTGTGGAACGCGTGCTGCCGAACACGCTGCGCATCGTGCTCGATGAGCGTCGCCCGTTCGCGGTGTGGCAGAATCAGGGGAATTTCGCGCTGATCGACCAACTCGGCAACGTCGTCACCGATTCCGACATCGCCGCCTTCGCGCCGGTATTGCCGCTGATCGTCGGTGAAGGAGCGCCGTCGGACGCGGCCCGTCTGCTGGCGCTTTACGCGAAATACGACCCGCTCAAGGGCCGCATGCTCGCCGCCATTCGCGTCGGCCAACGGCGCTGGGATCTGTGCATGACGTCGGGGGCCATCGTCCAATTGCCGGAAGGCGCCGAAGACCCGGCTCTGGCCAAGCTGGCCGAGCTTCAGGGCAGCAAATCCCTGCTCGACCGTCCGCTCGCCGAGATCGATCTGCGCCTGCCCGACCGGCTGCGCCTGACGCCGCTGACCGCCACGCCCTGCGGCCACACGCCCACCAGTGAGATTCCGGGTGAGGCCGACCAGTCCAAACCATCCGCCGCAACTTCGAGGAGGCCCGCATGAACGCTGTCGGCTTACCGCGCGATTTGGATGAGATACCGCTCAGCCTGCCCGACGAGCCGGTCGCCCGCCCGCGTCGGCATTTCGTGCCGCGCCAGACCGGGCCGTTCGGCGTGCTCGATATCGGCTCGTCAAAAATCGTCTGCCTGATCGCACGCGTTGAATCGGATGGCTCTTTCCGCATCCTCGGCACTGGCTGGCAACGCTCGGAAGGCGTGCGCGCCGGTGGCATCGTCGATATCGAACGCGCCGAACGGGTGATCCGCGCTGCCGTGGGTCTGGCCGAAGAACAAGCCGGCACGCATCTGCGCAGCGTCACCGTCAACGTCTCGGGCGGTCAGCCGGAGAGTCGCCTGCTCAACATCCACTGGGCGGTCAACGGGCGGGCGGTTACGGAACAGGATGTCCGCCGCGTGTTGCTCGAAGGCCGTGGCCGCGCCGCCGCCGAGGGCCGCCATATCGTTCACGCCGTCCCACTCAGCTTCTCCGCCGACGACACGGCCGGTGTGGATGATCCGCGCGGCCTCTACTGCGACAACCTCGCCGCCCGCGTGCACGTCGTCGACGCCCAGCAGACCGCGCTGCGGACTCTGGAGGCCTGCCTGCAGCGCGGCGGGCTCGGCATTGCCGGTCTCGCCTCGGCCCCGATGGCGGCAGGCATCGCGACCTTGGTGGAGGACGAGAAGATGCTCGGCGCCACCGTGCTCGACATGGGCGGCGGCACCACCGGCATGGCGGTGTTCGCCGATGGCCAGTTGCTGCACACCGCAGTGCTCCCCGTCGGCGGCCAGCACGTGACGCAAGACATCGCCCGCATGCTCTCCGCTCCCCTGACCCAAGCCGAGCGGCTGAAGACGCTCTATGGCAGCGTGCAGCCCAGCCCGGATGACGAGCGCGAGATGCTCACCATCCGACAGGTGGGCGAGCCCGAGCACGCCATCCTGAAAGTGCCGCGTCAGGCAGTGGTGGGGATCATCATCCCGCGCCTAGAAGAAACCTTCGAGATGGTCCGCGAACGACTCGACGCGCTCGGCACCATCGCGGGCAACCGCGTGGTACTCACCGGCGGTGCGTCACAACTGCAAGGCGTGCGCGAATTGGCCAGCTCCGTTCTGGGTCGCCCGGTTCGTCTCGGCCGCCCGGCGATGCCGCGCGGCTTGCCGGAAACGGCAGCAGGACCTGGCTTTGCCACCGCGCTCGGGCTGGTTGCCTGGGCGGGAGGAGACGGGCGTTCTCCGATGGATCTTGATCTGGACAGTGAGCGTCCAGGCGGAATGCTGCCCCGCATCATCAATTTTCTTCGTGAACGCATGTAACGGCTACAGACGAATCGAATGAGTTCCATACAACATACCTCCCCGGGAGGAGCCGCCCCATGACCCTGAACCTCACTTTCTCGCCGCAGACCCACATTGATTTTACGCCTCGGATCACCGTGATTGGCGTGGGCGGTGGCGGCACGAACGCCGTGAACACGATGATCTCGCTCGATCTCAAGGGCGTCGATTTTGTCGTGGCCAACACCGACGCGCAGTCGCTGCAGAACTCGCGCGCGGATCGTCGCATCCAGCTCGGGCCGCATCTGACGATGGGTCTCGGCGCAGGTGCCAAGCCCGAGATCGGCAAGGCGGCAGCGGAAGAGGCGGCGGATGAGGTCTATCGCCATCTCGACGGCGTCCACATGGTGTTCATCACCGCAGGCATGGGCGGCGGCACCGGCACCGGGGCAGCTCCAGTGATCGCCCGCATGGCGCGCGAACGCGGTATTCTGACGGTCGGCGTCGTGACCAAGCCGTTCAGCTTCGAAGGCGCTCGCCGCATGAAGGCGGCCGATCAGGGGATCGAGGAACTGCAGCAATGGGTGGACACGTTGATCGTGATCCCCAACCAGAACCTGTTCCGTCTGTCCAACCAGAACACCGGCTTCAAGGAAGCCTTCAAAATGGCCGACAACGTCCTCTATATGGGCGTGCGCGGCGTGACCGATCTCATGGTAGCCCCTGGGCTGATCAACCTTGATTTCGCCGATATCCGCACCGTGATGGGCGAGATGGGCAAGGCGATGATGGGAACCGGCCAGGCCGAAGGCGAAGGCCGTGCTCTGCGCGCTGCCGAGCTTGCGATCAACAACCCGCTGCTCGAAGACACCTCGATGGCAGGCGCGCGCGGCCTATTAATCAACATCACCGGCGGCGACGATATGACGCTGTTCGAAGTTGATCAGGCTGCCAACCGCATTCGCGAGGAAGTCGACGAAAACGCCAACATCATCTTCGGCACCGCCACCGACGACTCGCTGGAAGGCCAAATCCGCGTCTCCATCGTCGCCACCGGCATCGAGAACCTGCTGGCACTCGGCGCGGACCGCTCGCATCTCGCAGCGGTTCCCCCGATGGGCAACGTGCATCCGGGCGGCGGGCATGTGTATGTGCCCCCGATGGGTCAGGCGGCACAGCCCTCCAAGGTCAATGCCTCACCCTATGCGATGACGGGCAGCACCGGCAGTGCACAACCGCAGCATGCTGTTGCGGCACCGTCGCCGGTCTCGATGGGGGCGACGGCGCTCGACGTTGACTACAATCCGAGTGTGGCGCCCGGGGCGGCCAAGTCGCAGAATTTGGGTGGCGCGCTGTCGCGCGATCCGGCCCCGCGCGCCGTGCCGCCGCCGCGTCCGTTCAACGCCTTCCAGGGCAGCACCCCTATGCCGCCCCTGGATTCGCGGGGGTCAGAGTACCGCGCACCCGAACGGCCAAGCGAAGCGCGCCCGACGGCCCCGGTTGCCGAATTGCGGGCCGAAATCGAGGTCCCGGTGATCGATGAGACCCCGGTGCCCGCACGTCAGATTCCGCCGCATCTGCAGCGCCCGCTCAGCCCAATGGGTAGCGCGCGTCCCGCACCGCGTCCTGCCGCTGTGGAGCCGCAACCCACCAACGGCAAACGCAGCCTGTTCAGCATCGTCACCGGTGCCATTCGTGGCGGACAGGCGAGCGAAGCAGGTGAGCAGGCATCCAACGTGCAACAGCCCCAACCGCAGGCCCAAGCCGCGCGGATGGAGCCGCAAATGACCG
>CAITEF010000332.1 GCA_903891315.1 uncultured Rhodospirillales bacterium
CCACAGATCCCCCGAACGAAAGCGCCCCCTGGCTGGCCGAGCTCTGCGTGTAGACGATGCTGCCGGCCGGCAGTACATCGGTGATGTCGATCGCGTCGGACTTGCCGAAGTTCACGAACATATCCCCGTTCAGCCCCGCCGATGTCCCCTACAGCGTGTCGGCATAGGTGTTCCGCGCGGTGGCCCCGATGAACGTGGTCCCACCCGCCAGCGTCACCAGCGTCTGGAACGGCGCCCCGGCGGTGACCGTGCTGCCCGACGTCTCCGCCACCGCCGAGATGAACGCGGTCAGCCCCATGTTGAGGATCATCGCCTGATCGATCTGCACGATCATCCCATGCCCATCATTGGCATTCAGCGTCGCACTGCCGCCGCCCGTGACCTCCAGCGTGGGGTTGCCGTGTACGCCTGCGACCAATGCTCCGGCGGTGGCCGCGGTCGCCTTGACGACGCTGTTGAGCCCTTCGGTGTAGATCGTCTGGCTGGCATCCCCCACCGTGATCACATCGTTGCCCAGGCTGCCAACAACGATCAGCCCCTGCGTGGCATTGGCGGTGAAATTGAACCCAGTGGTGCCGGCTGTCCCGCCCATCAGATGCACCTGGCCGAACCCGGTGATGTTGGCCCCCATCACCGAGGTGCCGCCGTTGAGCACACCCAGGCTGGAGTTGTTGCCGCCGCCGTCGATCGTGTCCGAGATCGTCGTCGGCGTGACATAGAACTGGTCGTTGCCGCCGCCGACATAGGACATGTTGGGCTGAACCAGGATAGCCGTGTTGGCGGCCACGCTGAACGGCGTGAGCGTGAGCAACGTGCCGCCGTTGCCATCGCTGCTGAGATGGACCTGCTGCGACTTGAAGACAGTCCCGCTGGTGCCGTACGTGGCGGTCGTGCCGTCGCTCGCGGTCACCGTCAGCCCCGACGCGCCGAAGCTCGCGCCTGACACGGTGGTGTTGACGAAGTCGATCACGTCGCCCGAGGCCAGACCAGCGAGCGTTCCGGCGAAGGCGTCGAGACGGTCCAGTTTCAGGGTCGCTGCGGGTTTGCCAAACGTGATGGTGCCCTGGGTGTTCTCGTCCACGCTGCCGGAAATGGACGTGAAGGCGGCGTATCCCTGCAGCTCCAACGTGGCGCCCTGGTCGATCGTGATCGCCGCACCGGTGATCGCCCCGGTGTAGTCCGGGGCGAAGGCCTCATAGCCGGCGCCGGAGTTTGACGTGTAGGCGTTGAAGGATGGATTGATCACAAGCAGGCCGCTCGTCACTTCGACAGGTCCGAGGGGGGCCGACGTCGATCCGTCGAGGATCAGCGTGCCGCCATTGTTAGAGACACCGGCCAGCGAACTGAACGCGCCCTGCAATGTGAGGGTTGAGCCCTGGCCGACCGAGATCGTGCCCGCGTTGGACCATCTGCCGCCGCCGAACGCAGCTGACCCACCGCCGGTAACCTTGATGTTCCCCGTAGACGTGTTGTCAAACCCCGTCGTGACCCATGGACCGTTGCTGAAGTAGGAGTTTCCAAGAAGACCCCCGATCGACGCGCCGTTGCTGACGTTGATGGTGCCGGAATTGTAAAAGCTCAAAGGCTGCGAAAATCCACCACCGAAGAAGCTATAGTTTTGTTGCACGTTGATGCCGATCCACCCCCCCGCGACCGCCGCGTTGATCGTGCCGGCATTGGAGAAGCTGGAGACAGCGTTGATCGATACCGTGTTGCTGGTGCCGGCCAGTTGGGTGACGGTCAGATTCGGCCCGAATGTGAGGCTGCCCGAATAAAAGGAGGCCGCCGCAGCTGCCACGTTCTGATTGGTCGAGATTCCGCCATCGGCGAGGGTGATCACCCCGTTGTCCAAATTGAGCGAGCCATCGCCCGCAAGCGTACCGCCGCCCAGCGCCAGCGTGCCGCCGTTCAGCGACTGAGAGACGTTGCCCAGCAGCAGCTTGCCTGCCACCATCAGCGTCTCGCCGGCCGAGCCAAGGTCGATCGTCCAGGCCTGGCCCTGCTGGCCCGAAGCGATCGACAGCGCCGCCGGTGCCGCCGTGGCGATCGCCGCCGTGTCGTAGGTCCCCGGCGCAAAGCCCAGCGACCAGTTGCCGCCGGTCGTCCAGTCGTTCGAAACCGCCCCCGTCCAGGTGTCGGTCAATCCCACGACCCAGGCCACATCGGTGCCGCCGAGGTTGTCGCTGCTGAACGTCAGCGTGGCATCGGCCAGGTTGACCCCTGTGGCCGCGGCGACATTGAACGTCAATGTCTGGCCGCCGCCAACGACGGTAAGTGTGCCGTTGTTGAGCGATCCCGTCGCCGCTGCTCCCGCGGCGAGGCCCCGCAGGTCGATCACGGACGCAGGGAAGCTGAGGCTGCCCCAGAACAATCCGTCATTCTGAAACAGTCCAGAGGTTAGCCCGATGATGCTGCCGGTGAAGGCAGCCGGGTCGTCAAGGATCAACTGCCCACCCGCCGTCATCAGGATGGTCTGTGCCACGGCCCCCCCGACAGTGAGGCGTCCCGTAACCTCCGTTGTGCCGGTCCCGGTCAGGCTTCCACTGATCGTTAGATTGCCTGCCAGGATGCCATAGGCGTAGGCAAGAGACGAATTTGAATTGTTGACCACGTTGCCGGTGATGGTGCTGGTGAAGCCGTAACCATAGTGGTTGGCCAGTTGCCCGCCGGTTTCCAACGTAACGCCACCCGGTGCCACGATCGCGCTTTCATCGATGGCAAAGTAAGCGCCATTCTCGATGATGACCCCGGCGCCAAGGGTGAGGGTATATGCCGCAGACTCGACCACGTTTGCATTTGGATCGCTGACATCGAGCGAATATGCCTGCTCGGAGCCTTGTAGATTGATCTGCGTTCTCGCGGTGCCGTTGATCATCACCGCCGTGCTCGCATCCGGCACCACGCCGGTGGACCAGTTCGCTGCGTCTGACCAGAGCCCGATGGACCCGGTTCCGCCGATCCAGGTCGCGTTGGTGATCGCCCTGTCGGTGAGCAGTGTGCCGCCATGACCGTCGCTTGCGGCCAAAAGCACCCCCCCAGAGTCGGCTGTGACGCCAAACTTCAGCAGTGTTCCATTCGCTTCGGTCAGCGCCAACGTTCCGCCAGAATAGACATACCCGTTGAATGCGACGTTCTTCAGGTCCAGCGATGCGCCAAGCCTCATGTCGAGGCTGCCGCCAAAGCTCGTGGCACCGGCCAGATCGAGCGTGGCGCCCGCGAAGCCGCCTTGGACGTAGATCCGGCTTCCGACCGACGCCGCCTGATCCAGGCGCAACGTGCCGTCCTGGTCGAAATCGATCTCTTGCGACGTGACCCCATTCAGCTCCAACGTGGCGGGATCGCCTGGGTTGCCTTCTATGGCAATGAATCCGGCGCCGGTGATGTTGCCGTTGATGACCAGCCGGCCGTTGCCGTCGAAAATGACGTTGTCGTTGACGATGTTGGCATTGATCGTGCCGGTGCTCGTGGCCGGATTGAGGGAGGCCTCATAGAGCACGGCGCCAAAGCCCACGCTGGGCGTGGCATCGATCGTGATGCCGCCGGGCGCGTTCAGGGTGCCGCCATCGCGGACGTTGAGAGCCCCCTGCTCGATCGTCACCCCTTGCGACACGGTCAGGGTGCCACTGACAAGCAGTGTCTGCAGCGATGCGTCAAGATGCAGCGCGGCGATCGCGGCCGAGGTCGCGAGCGTGATATTTTCCGCGGCGGTGCCGCTGGTCAGCACCGTGTCCAGTGCGGTCGGCACCTGGCCCAACGACCAGTTCGTCGCACTGTTCCAGTCGCCGTTGAGGGCAGTCGACACCCACACGTCCGTTCCCGGATTCCCGATCACGAAATTGGCGAATTGCGGATTGTAGAAATTGGTCGAGAAGCGAACGCTGGTGACGTTGGCAAACCCGGAGAGCGCCAGGGTCTGCAGGCCTTGCACGCTGTCGATGGCAAAGCTCTGCGACACCGTTCCGCCGCCCGCAAGTGTACCGGTCGCGGTGAGGGTGGGGCTTGTTTGAACGGAATTGCCGCTCACCGAAACCGGCGATGACATCCCAGTATCGACCTGGATCGATTGCAGCGTGAACGCCGCCCCGTTGTCCGACGTGAGCTGGGTGGCAAAAATCCCGGATCCGCCCGCGGACATGTCGACGACACCCGGACCATCGTAAAAATACCCTGTCGCCCCAAGCGCCGAGGTATAGGAAAAAAACTGAAGGTCCGTTCTGTAGAGGTTGGCGAACGTGAACCCGTTGACGTCCAGCGACCCGTATTCCGGAACGCCGATGTTACCGGAAAATAGGTCTGTCCCGATCGACGTCGCGCCGGCGAAATTCAGGGTGGTCTGAGCCATCGTTCATGTCCTCGTCTGGGGCGCACGTGCAAAATCACGAACGTGCGCGGCTGGCAGGTCGTTAACAATGCGAGGACTAAAACAGATTCGGCTCCATAACAGAAGCGCAGATCAATGACGAAAGATCATGTTCACGATCAAGTGTACCCAATCATCGGTTGAACCCACGGCGTGACCGGCCTTCCCTTGCCGAAACTGCCGAGCCGTGCTGCAAGACCGTGCACTGCCACGCAAGGTGCACGCATCCCATGTCCACCGATTCCCAGCCGGTCGCCGACCGCATCCTCATTCTCGATTTCGGCAGCCAGGTCACCCAGCTGATCGCCCGCCGCCTGCGCGAATCCGGCGTCTACTGCGAGATCTGGCCCTACAGCGCCGACCCCGCCCGCATCCGCGCCTTCGCCCCCCGCGGCA
>CAITEF010000333.1 GCA_903891315.1 uncultured Rhodospirillales bacterium
ATCCGTGCGCACCATCAGGGCAGCGACAGCGTGATCGAGCGGGTGAACGACACCCCGGTTCTGCGCCTGCGCGAGCGGCTGCTGCCGCTGGTCAGCCTCGACCATTTGCTCGGGCTCGACCGCAACCCAGCGCATGACGACCCATCCGCCGCCTCGACGGTGATCGTCGCCCAGGTGGGCGCGACCCAACTCGGCCTGATCGTCGACCGCGTGTTCGACACCGAGGAAATCGTCGTCAAACCGGTCGCACCCGTGCTGCGCCATATCGGCATGTTCAGCGGCAACACGATCCTGGGCGACGGCTCGGTGATCATGATCCTCGACCCGAACGGCATCGCTCGCGCCAGTGGCGTCGCGGGAGGCACGGGCGAGCGCGAAGCCGCCAAAGTCTCTGCCGCACCGAGCCACGCAACCGAACATGACCGCGCGGCGATGCTGCTGTTCCGCGCGGGCGATACCGGGATCAAGGCAGTCCCGCTCAGCCTGATTGCCCGGCTCGAACATTTGCCACGCGAGCGGATCGAAACGGCGAGCGGCGTGCCGGTCACTCAGTATCGCGGTCGCCTGATGCGGTTGCTGCCGATGTCGGGGGTGTTGGATCTGGAGCGCGCGGAGGTACCGGTTCTGGTATTCTCCGACCAGTCTGCGTCCGACCAGTCCGAGCGTCGGATGGGGCTGGTGGTCGACGAGATCGTCGACGTGGTTGAAGATCGCCTGCAGATCGAATTGGCCCAGGCCCGGCCCGGCATTCTCGGCACGGCGGTGATTGCCGGGCGCGCCACCGACATCATCGACACCTCGTTCTGGCTCACCCAGGCCGAACCCGATTGGTTCGATTATCGCGGGATCGATGCCGGCCAGCGCGGCGCGCGACTGCTGGTGGTGGAGGACAGCGATTTCTTCCGCCAGATGATCGTGCCGGTGCTGCAGGCAGCCGGTTATGCCGTCACCGCAGTGCAAGACGCCACCCGTGCCCTGGCGCTGCGCGATGCCGGTCGCGAATATGATGCGATCATTTCCGATATCGAGATGCCCGATATGGACGGCTTGGCCTTCGTCCGCGCGCTGCGCGCTGGCGGGGCTTGGGCGGCCCTGCCGGTGATCGCGCTGAGCGGGCGGCTGGACGAGCGCGATGTCGAGCAGGGTCGCGACGCGGGTTTCACCGATTACGTTGGCAAAGGCTCGAAGGACCACCTGCTTGCCAGCCTGCGCGAATGCCTTGGGCAACAGACCGACCACGGCAGCGAAATGCTGCGGCTTGTCGCCTGATCGACTGACTGCAGGAGATCATCATGACCATCCAGACCATGCAAAGAGCCATCGCCAGCCACGAGGCCGATGATGCCGCGTCCGAACAGGAGGACATGTTCGTCACGTTGCAGGTCGCCGACCAGCTCTGCGGCATTCCGGTGCTGACGGTGCGCGACATTCTTGGGCCGCAGACCATCACACGCATTCCGCTGGCACCTCCGGAAGTCTCCGGCAGCCTCAATTTGCGCGGCCGTATCGTCACCACGATCGATCTGCGCCGCCGGCTGCATCTGCCGCCGCCCCCTCCTGGGATGCGGTCAATGTCGGTGGTCGCCGAGCAGGGCGGCGAGCTTTACGCACTGCTGGTCGATCATGTCGCTGAGGTGATGAGCTTGCCGCGCCGCCAGTTCGAGCCGAACCCGCCCACCATGTCGGCGGAATGGGCGCGGTTCAGCACCGGCATCTACCGGCTGCAGGACCGCCTGCTCGCAGTGCTGGACGTGCCGAGGCTGCTGGCGCTGTCGAACTCCCCCAAATAAGGACCAGGAAGATGTCGGACTCCACCAAGACCTGCCTTGTCGTCGATGACAGCCGCGTGGTGCGCAAGGTCGCCCGCCGCATCCTCGAAACCCAGGGCTTCATCGTGCGCGAGGCGGAGGACGGCCAGCAGGCTCTGCTCGCCTGTCGCGCGGCGATGCCCGATTCGGTGCTGCTCGATTGGAACATGCCGGTGATGAACGGGCTGGATTTTCTAAAAGCGCTGCGCAGCGAATTCGGACCAGGCCAGCCACCGGTGATGTTCTGCACCACCGAGAACGATATCTCCTTTATCGAACAGGCCATCGAGAACGGCGCGCAGGAGTTCATCATGAAGCCGTTCGACGAGGAGATTCTCCTCGGCAAATTCTCCCAGGTCGGCCTTCTGTGAGTTTGGACGTCGCCCCCACCGCTCGCGCCGGGCGCGCTGGGGCAGAGCCGATTCGCGTGATGCTGTGTGACGACAGCCTTGCCATTCGCGGTGCCATCTCCCGCATGATCGAGGCCGAGGGCGATTTGCGCGTCGTCGCCCGCGTCGGCAACGGGGCGGCAGCGCTGGAGGAATTGCGCCGCCAGAAAGTGGATGTCGTTATTCTCGACATCGAAATGCCGGTGATGGACGGCATGACCGTGCTGCCGCAAATGCTGCGCGCTGACCCGGGCCTGCGGGTGATCATGGCGAGCACGCTGACCACGCGCGGGGCCGATGTGGCCCTGCAGGCGCTGCGGATCGGGGCTGCGGACTACATCCCGAAACCCTCGGCGCTGGCGATCGCACAGGATTCGTTCCGCGAGGAGTTGATCCTGAAAATCCGGGGTCAGGCACGGCTACGCCAAATGTCCGGATCAGCATCGCGGCTCGTTCTGAACGGCGCACCACCCCCGGCCCATGCGCTGCGCCCGGCAGGCCGACAGCGCCCGGCGATGCTCGCCATCGGAAGTTCCACTGGCGGACCACAGGCGCTGTTCACTCTGGTGCAGGGCCTTGGCCGCAATCTGCCAGTTCCGGTGGTTCTCACACAGCACATGCCGCGCAGCTTCACTGCGATCTTGGCCGAGCACATCAGCCGCGTCGGCGGCATGCGCTGCGCCGAAGCCGAGCACGGGCTGATCCTGGAGCGTGGCGCAATCTACCTCGCCCCCGGAGATCGCCATCTCTGCGTCGATTCCAGCCAGGGCCAATTCCGCGCACGGCTGACCGACGAGCCGCCAGAGAATTATTGCCGCCCGTCGGTCGACCCGATGCTGCGCAGCGCCAACACCGCCACGGCTGGGCGTCTGCTGGTGGCGATGTTGACCGGCATGGGTCATGATGGCCTCAGCGGCACCCGCGCGGTGATCGATGCGGGCGGCACGGCCGTGGCACAGGACGAAGCCAGCAGCGTGGTATGGGGCATGCCCGGTGCGATCACGCAGGCGGGGCTTTGCCACGCGGTGCTGCCGATCGACCGGATGGCGGCAAAAATTCGTGAGCTATTGCAGGCAGGTGCAGCATGACTCCGCGCAGCTTCACCAGCATCGCAGCCCTGCTGATGGCAGGCTCCGGCCTTTCCATCGGGCCGGACAAAACCTACCTGCTGGAGAACCGCCTCGCCCCGGTGATGCGCAAGCACCATCTCGATTCGCTCGACGCGCTCGCCGCAAAACTGCGCCCGGTCAGTTTTGGCAGCATGCCGGGTGGGCTGGAGCAGGATGTCATCGAGGCGATGACCACCAATGAGAGCTTCTTCTTCCGCGACGACAAACCCTTCACCCATTTCCGCACCCGCGCATTGCCGCAATTGCTTGCCGACCGCCCAGCGCATGCCAAGCTGAGAATCTGGTCGGCGGCGGCCAGCACCGGGCAGGAAGCCTATTCGTTGGCGATGATCCTGCAGGAAAGCGCTGCCATGCTCGCAGGACGGTCGGTTGAGATTATCGGCACCGATATTTCGCGCGAGGCGCTTGGGCGGGCCCGCGAAGGGCTCTACACCCAGTTCGAAGTTCAGCGCGGCCTGCCGATGCAGTCCCTGGTGAAGTATTTCCGCAAGGAAGGCAGCCAGTGGCGGATCGCCGACTCACTGCGCCAGATGGTGCAGTTCCGCAGCCTGAACCTGTTGGCCGATCTTCGCTCCGTCGGTCAGTGCGACGCGGTGTTCTGCCGCAACGTGCTGATCTATTTCGATCAACCGACCAAATCGCGGGTGCTGGCCGCCATCGCGCGCCAGATGCCGTCAGACGGCGTGCTCTATCTGGGCGGTGCAGAGACCGTCCTTGGAATCACCGACGCGTTCACCGCACAGGCACATGAGCGCGGGGTGTATGAACGCGTGATCTTGCCGCCAGCACAGGCCGCACTGTGCCCGCCATCATTCGCAGGCGCGGCAGCAAGGGGATGAGCACTGCGAGCAAACCCTCAGAACATCCCGCCGCGCGCTGCCACCGGCCACAGACACTCAACCCGTCCGCCGCGCACGCCGACATACCAATCATACCGATCCACCGTCGGATCACAGTGGCCGGGCACCAGCCGCAGCTTGTCACCAATCGCAGGCGACGCCACCCCCTCGGCAATTTTCAGCGAGCCGTGCTCGTCACTGGCCCCCACATAGGTCACGCCGGGGCGCTGCCAAACAGTGGGATAACCGCTGTCCACCGAGGCCGCCTTGTGGCCGACATCAAGCACCGCGACACCGGGTTGGGCAGCGCTCATCACCGTGCCGAGCACGAACAGCGCGTGTTGGAACCGGCTGACCGGTGCGCCGGATTGGTCGAAATTCCGCGCATAATCGGCGTCCATAAACACGTAGCTGCCCGCCTGAATCTCGGTGAACACGCCGCTCGTCGCCTCGATGTCAAAGCTGCCAGTGCCCGCTCCGCCGACAATCTCGCAGGACAGCCCAACCTGCCGCAATTGCTCGATGGTGCGCCGCGTGGCGTCGATCGCACCGCCAATCGCGGCCTGACGTTCGGCAAAGCTGCGCAGATGCTGCGCGCCGCCGTGATAGGCCTGCAGGCCGCCAAAGCGCAGATGCTGATGCGCCTCAATACGCTGCGCCAGTTCCACCGCCGCAGGACCGGGCGAGACGCCGCAGCGACCCGCACCGACATCGATCTCCACCAGCACGCGCAACTCGGCACCAGCCGCCGCAGCAGTGGCACCGAGAGCATCGACCTGCCCGGCATCGTCCACGCAGACCGCGATCCGGCAAATCTTCGTCAGCGCCACAAGGCGGGCGATCTTGTCCGCCCCCACGACCTCGTTGCTGATCAGAATGTCCTGCACCCCGCCCCAGGCCAGGATCTCGGCCTCGGCAACCTTCTGGACACATTGCCCGACCGCGCCGCGCGCGATCTGTCGATGCGCGATCACGGGAGATTTGTGGGTCTTGGCGTGGGCGCGCAATTTGGTGCCGTGCTGCGCCATCAGGCCTGCCATCAGATCGAGATTGGCCTCGAACGCGTCGAGATCGATCAGCAAAGCGGGCGTGTCGATCTCGGATTCGGACATGCCGACTCGGGCGGGGGGTGGCTGCAACATCGGCTAGGCTCCAAACGCAAACGGCGACGATCAACACTGACCGTCGCCGTGGTTACAATCAACACCCCGCCGACGCAGGAGGCAATCAACACCCCGCTGACTCAGGGTCGATCTTCAATGCCCGGCGTTTTCCCCGGAAAAATCAGGCGCGGGCAGGCCACTGGCTTCAAGCTGGACAACCAATGCCGATTTGAGCCGTTCCAGCCCGGCTTCCGAAGAGGCCTCGCAGCGCGCCACCAGCACCGCCTGGGTGTTGGAGGCGCGCAGCAACCACCAGCCATCCGAGGTGAGCACCCGCACGCCGTCGATGTCGGACACGTTCGCACTTTCGGCAGCAAGACGGCCCGCCACTTCAGTGACAACTTCGAACTTGCGGCGATCGTCGCAATCGAAGCGCAGTTCCGGGGTATTGATCACATGCGGCAGGGCATTGCGCACGGCGGAGAGCTTCTCACTGCTGCGCGCGCAGATGCCGAGCAACCGCACACCGGCGTAGAGCGCATCATCGAAGCCATACCATTTGTCGGCGAAGAAGATGTGGCCGGACATTTCACCCGCCAGCGGGCAGCCGGTCTCGGCCATCTTGGCCTTGATCAGGCTATGCCCGGTCTTCCACATCAGCGGATTGCCGCCCGCCTTCGCCACTTCGTCGAACAACACCTGGCTGGCCTTGACGTCGGCGATGATCGTCGCCCCCGGATGGCTCTTGAGCACATCGCGGGCGAGAATCACCAAAAGCTGGTCGCCGAACAACATCTCGCCCTGGTCCGTCACCGCCCCGATCCGATCGGCGTCACCGTCAAACGCGATGCCGAGATCGGCCCCAAGTTCGGCCACCTTGGCGCTCAGGGCTTCGAGATTCTTCGGCACCGTCGGGTCGGGGTGATGGTTGGGGAAGCCGCCATCGATCTCGGGGAACAGGATGGTGTGCGTGCCGGGCAGGCGCTTGACCAGACGCTCCAGCACCTCACCCGCAGCGCCGTTGCCGTTGTCCCAGACCACATTCAGCGCGCGGTCACCACCGTCCCAATCCTGGACCAGACGGTCGATATAGGCTTGGGCGACATCGATGGTCTTCTCGCTGCCTTGCGTGCCCGGCACCACATCCCCGGCAGCGGCCATTTGGCCGATCTGCTGGATCTGCGGGCCAAAGAACGGCTTGCGGCCGAGCATCATCTTGAAACCGTTATAGTCCGGCGGGTTGTGGCTGCCGGTGACCATAATCGCACCATCGGTCTGGTGCGTCGTTGCCGCGAAATACAGCATCGGCGTCGGACCACGACCGATCCGGATCACCTCGATTCCCGACGCCTTGAGCCCCTCCACCAGCGCAGGCTCCAGGATCGGCGAGGAGACCCGGCCGTCAAACCCCACCGCCACGCTACGTCCACCGGCGCGTGCGACGATGCTGCCGAAGCACCGGCCGATGGCGAAGGCATCCGCGGTGTGCAAGGTTTTGCCGACGATACCGCGGATATCGTATTCCCGCAGCACCGTGCCGTCGAAGAGATGGGTAAAGCTCACAGAGAAAGGCTTTTCAAAGACGTTACATCAGACATATTGCTTGAGGAATTCCGCCACTTTCGGTGCCATGTCGGGCCGCTTCAGTGCGAAGGCGATCTGTGCTTCCAGGAAGCCGATCTTGTCGCCGCAATCGAAGCGACGGCCCTCGTAACGCAGGCCGTGGAATGGCGTGTGGCCGATCATCTTGGCCATGCCATCGGTGAGCTGCACTTCGTTGCCCGCACCACGCTCCATGCGCGCGAGATGGTCGATCACGCCCGCGGTCAGCACATAGCGACCGATGATCGAAAGGTTCGACGGCGCGTCTTCCGGCTTCGGCTTCTCGACCATGCCGGTGACGTCGACGATCCGACCGTCATCGCTGCCGACCTCAAGAATACCGTAGCGATTGGTCTGCTCGCGTGGCACCTCGGTGATCGCCACCACACAACCGCCGGTCTGATGATAGACGTCGGCGAGTTGCTTGGTGCAGGGCGTGTCGGACATCACCAGATCGTCTGGCAGCAGGATGGCGAATGGGTCATCACCGATGAAGGCACGCGCGCACCAGATCGCGTGGCCGAGGCCGAGCGGCTCTTGCTGACGAACGGTGATGATCGAGCCCGGCGACATCTGCAATTCGCGCAGCGCGGCAAGTTCGGCGTTCTTGCTGCGGGCGCGCAGCGTCGCTTCCAACTCATAGGCGATGTCGAAATGCTCAACGATGGCGGTCTTGCCGCGACCGGTGATCATGCAGAACTGCTCGATCCCCGCCGCACGCGCCTCATCGACAGCATATTGGATCAGCGGCTTGTCAACGACCGGCAGCATTTCCTTCGCCATCGCCTTGGTGGCAGGCAAAAAGCGGGTGCCGAGACCAGCGACAGGGAAGACGGCCTTGCGGAGCGGCTTGATCACGCGGTTCATCCTTTAGCAGTCGGCTCAAAACGACAGATACCAACACCGGAGCGGCAACGGAGTCTCCCCGTGCCAAACACGCCATCGGCCCTCGCCACGCTTGCGAATTAGCACGCGACGCCGACGAGCTATAGGGCGACAAAATGACCAAAATTCGTCCAAAAAAAATTTTGTCCGGTGCAATCGCCGTTTTCCCTGGAGAACCCCGGTATCACTCTTTCGCGAGTGATCAACTTTCTCGACAAAAGCGCACAAATCGTTACGATTTTTCCAAGTCAGCCCTTGCGCGACTGGGCTTCCAAGGCTGCCACCGCACTGATGTTGACGATGCCGCGCGCCGTCACGCTCTGCACCACAACATGCACCGGCTTGGCCATACCCAGCAGCAACGGGCCAAGCGGCAGCCCGTCGGCGGCGGCCTTGAGCAGGTTGAAGGCGATATTGGCCGCATCGAGCGACGGCATCACCAGCAGATTGGCAGTGCCGGAGAGCTGGCTGTTGGGCACCGCCTTGTCGCGAATGGCCTGGGACAACGCGGCATCGGCGTGCATTTCGCCATCGATCTCCAGATCGGGATCGGCAGCATGGATCAGCCCAAGGGCCGCGCGCATCTTGCGGGCGGAGGGCGAGTTGGAGGCACCGAAGCTCGAATGCGACAGCAAGGCCGCTTTCGGGGCCAGACCAAAGCTGCGCACCTCGGCGGCGGCCAGCAGGGTCATTTCGGCGATTTCCTCCGGCGTCGGGTCGAGGTTCATGTGGGTGTCGCACATGAACAAGGCCCCGCCTTGCAGGATCAGGCAGGACAGCGCGTAGATCCGGCGCACCCCAGAGCGGCGCGGGATGATCGGCATGATATAACCCATATGCCGCCACCAATCGCCGCTGCCACCGCAAATCGCCGCATCCACCATGCCAGCATGCAGCATCATTGCGGCGATCACCGTTGCCCGGTTGCGCATCCGTCGGGCGGCAGCATCCGGTGGGGCACCCCGTCGACCGACCAGGTCCTGATAGACCGGCACCAGAGGGGCGAGCATCTCGGCATCGAGTTCGGGATCGACGATGCGGACAGTCTCATGCAGATCCATCCGCAGCCCCATCTCAGCCACTTTGGCGGCGATCACGCTGCGCCGTCCGATCAACACCGGCTCGGCAATGCCGTCATCGACCAGGGTCTGCACGGCGCGAAGCACGCGCTCATCCTCGCCCTCGGCATAGACGATCTTGGCCGGATGCAGGCGGGCGCGCTCAAAGACCGGGCTCATCAGCTGGCCAGAGCGGAAGACGAAGCGTTCGAGCTCGTGGCGATAGGCTTCCAAATCAGCGATCGGGCGGCGGGCCACTCCCGATTCCATAGCCGCCTTTGCCACGGCCGGAGCGATCTGCAGGATCAGGCGTGGGTCAAACGGCTTGGGGATGATGTAGTCCGGCCCGAAAATCGGCGCGGTGCCGCCATAGGCGGTCGCCACCACCTCGGACGCCTCAACGCGCGCCAGTTCGGCAATCGCCTCAACAGCTGCGAGCTGCATCGCCATGTTGATGGTGGTGGCCCCCACGTCCAGCGCACCGCGGAAGATGAACGGGAAGCAAAGCACGTTGTTGACCTGGTTCGGATAATCCGACCGACCGGTGGCGACGATGGCGTCCGGCCTTGCGGCGCGCACCGCCTCGGGCAGAATTTCCGGCTCGGGATTGGCGAGCGCCAGGATAATTGGCTTTGGCGCCATCAATGGCAGCCATTCCGCCTTCAACACGCGCGGTGCCGACAGACCCATAAACAGATCAGCCCCGGCCAGCACATCGCCCAGACCGCGCGCGTCAGTGTGCCGCGCATAGCGGGCGTGGCGGTCACTGAGATTGCCGCGGTCGGCGTGAATGACGCCCTGAATATCGGTCAAGGTCACATGCTCGGGCTTGACGCCCATCTCAACCAGCAAATCGACGCAGGCCATCGCCGCCGCACCGGCACCAGAGGTGACGAGTTTGACCTCGGCGAGCGTCTTGCCTTGCAGCACCAGTGCATTGCGCACGGCGGCAGCGACCGTGATGGCAGTGCCGTGCTGGTCATCGTGAAAGACAGGGATCTGCATCCGCGCGCGCAGCTTGGATTCGATCTCGAAGCACTCAGGTGCCTTGATGTCTTCGAGGTTGATCGCGCCAAAGGTCGGCTCAAGCGCTGCGACAACTTCGACGAATTTATCCGGGTCCGGCTCGTCGACCTCGATGTCGAACACATCGATGCCGGCGAATTTCTTGAACAGGACCGCCTTGCCCTCCATCACCGGCTTGCCCGCAAGCGCACCGATATTGCCCAGTCCGAGCACGGCGGTGCCGTTGGAGATCACGCCGACGAGGTTGCCGCGGGCGGTGTATTCATATGCGGCGTCGGGGTTGGAGACGATTTCTTCGCAGGCGGCGGCCACGCCCGGGGAATAGGCGAGTGCGAGATCGCGCTGGGTTGCCATGCGCTTGGTGGCTTCGACGCTCAGTTTTCCGGGGCGCGGCAGGCGGTGATAATCCAGCGCGGCTTTACGGAAATCCTCGTCCATTGGCGTCTAATCCCCCTGCCTCTCGCGGCATCCCTTCTTCTAGCGAAGCCCGCAGCGACGCAATAGCCCACCCCGCATGGAACCGCTTGCTCAAACGTTGCGCGGCGAAAAAATGCCACCAGACGAGTCCCCGCTGGGGACCGTCATCAACACCACTCTATTGACCTGGATGGGGATATGCGGTCGAGAAGACTCGAACTTCCACGGGGTTGCCCCCACAAGCACCTCAAGCTTGCGCGTCTACCATTCCGCCACGACCGCACGGTAGGAGGCGCGAGGCTATAGCCGATCACCACGCAGGCAGCAATGACTGAAAACGCCGAAATCGCATCTTATTCTGCAAATCTTCCCCTCGAATGGCGCATCGAAGATGGGCTGACGGAGTATCCGCATGCCCTGGCCACGATGCGCGAACGGATTGCCGCCATCCGCGCCGGTACGGCCGGGGATCTGGTCTGGCTGGTCGAG
>CAITEF010000334.1 GCA_903891315.1 uncultured Rhodospirillales bacterium
CCGGCACGCCGCGCGCCGTCGCGCCATCGGTGAAGATCTTGCGCTGCTGCTCCATCTCGGCCGCGATCTTCTTGCCCATCGCACGCCGCAGCAGATCCGCCCCACCCAGCGAGTAGCCCGCCATCTTCTGGGCGATCTGCATCACCTGTTCCTGGTAGACCATGATCCCATAGGTCTCGCCCAGAATGTCAGCGATATCCGGATGCGGCGGCTCCCACGCCTCGCCGTGTTTGCGCTGGCAATAGGCCGGAATATTGGCCATCGGGCCGGGGCGGTAGAGGGCGACGGCGGCGATCAGATCCTCGAACCGGTCAGGTCACATCTGCTTGAGCACGTCGCGCATGCCCTGCGATTCAAACTGGAACACCCCGCCCGCGTCGCCCTTCTGCAGCATCGCGTAGGTGGAAGCATCGGTGAACGGCAGGCGGGCAAGGTCGATCTCGGTGCCCAACGCCGAGAGATAACCCAAGGCCCGTTGCAGGATGGTCAGCGTCGTCAGCCCAAGGAAGTCGAACTTCACCAGCCCGGCCTGCTCGACATACTTCATCGAGAACTGGGTGACCAAGAAGTCCGATTTCGGATCGCGATAGATCGGCACCAACTCCGTCAGCGGCCGATCCCCGATCACCACACCGGCCGCATGGGTCGAGGCGTGGCGATACAGCCCCTCCAACTGCAAGGCGATGTCGAGCAGGCGGGAGAGGCTTTCGTCGTTGGTCCGCATCTCCTGCAATTTCGGCTCACCGTCGATCGCCTGTTGCAGCGTCACCGGCTTCGCCGGGTTGTTCGGGATCAGTTCCGCGACCTTGTTGACCTGCCCATAAGGCAGCCCCAACACCCGCCCCTCTGCGCGCACCGCCGCGCGCGCCTGCAGCTGTCCGATCGTGATGATCTGCGCCACCCGGTCATTGCCGTATTCCTGGCGGACATAGTTGATCACCTCATCGCGCCGGTCCTGGCAGAAATCGATATCGAAATCCGGCATCGAGACGCGTTCGGGGTTGAGGAAGCGTTCGAACAGCAATCCGAACGGCAACGGGTCAATGTCGGTGATCGTCAGCGCCCACGCCACCACCGAGCCCGCGCCCGACCCACGCCCCGGCCCGACCGGAATGTTCTGCGACTTCGCCCATTGGATGAAATCGGCCACGATCATGAAATAGCCCGGGAATCCCATCCGCGCGATCACGTCGAGCTCGAATTCCAGCCGCTCGCCATAGCGCGCGCGGGCCTCCGCATCAGCCCCCATCGCGTCCATCCGCAACGCGAGCCCCTCACGCGCCATCGCGCGGACGGTCTCATCCTCGGTCTGGCCGGGGCGGACTTTCGGGCAGACCGGCAGCAGCGGCTTGCGGGTCTCCGCCATCACCGAGCACATCCGCGCAATGGCGAGTGTGTTGTCGCAGGCTTCCGGCAGATCGGCGAACAGTTCGCGCATCATGGGGGCGGGCTTGAACCAGTTCTCCGGCGAGACCCGCCTGCGATCCTTCTCCGCCAGCGTGCGACCCTCGGCGATACACAGCAGCGCATCATGCGCCTCGTGCATCTCGCGCTTGATGAAGTAGCAATCATTCGTCGCCACCAGCGGCAGCCTTGCCACATCGGCGAGCATGATCAGCCCCGGCTCAATCGCGCGGTCGAAACTGGTGTTGTGGCGGTGCAGTTCGACAATCGTGCGATCCGGGAACGCCTCGGCGAACTGCGCAAGCAGTCGCTCCGCCTCGGCCTTCTGTCCCTCAGCCAACAGCCGCGCAATCGGCCCATTTGAGCCCCCGGTCAGCAGGATCAACCCCTCGGACAGACTGGCCAGCAACTCCCGACTGATCTGCGGCTTCAATCCGGGATCGGTGTCGAGGAAGCCGTGGCTGGAGAGTTTCTGCAGATTGTCAAAGCCAATTTTGTTCTGCGCCAGCAGCACCACCGGGTCAGGCGGCAGGCGCAGATTGTCCGGACGGGTGAGGGCCAACTGGCATCCGATGATCGGCTGCACGCCCTTGCCCGCGCAATATTGGCTGAATTCCAGCGAGCCGAACATGTTCCCCGTATCGGTGATCGCCACCGCCGGCATCTGCAGCTCTTTGGCCAAAGCCGCCAGCTTGTCGATCTTGATCGCGCCCTCGCTGAGCGAATAGGCGGTGTGGGTGCGGAGATGGATGAAATCAGCATGGGGCATAGGGGGAGTATGGCAGAGCGCGCGGGAGTCGGTCAGCCCGTCTCCTTCCACCGTTTCATCACCCCAACCTCAATCCCAAACAAATCGAGCGCCCGCGCCATTGTCTGATCGACCATGTCATCAATGCTCGCAGGCTTGGTGTAGAACGCCGGCACCGGCGGCATGATCACCGCCCCACTCGCCGTCGCCTGCGCCATCAAGGCGATGTGCCCCGCATGCAACGGCGTCTCACGCAGCAGCAGCACCACACGGCGGCGCTCCTTCAGGCAGACATCCGCCGCGCGGACCACCAGATCCTCCGCATAGCAATTCGCCACCCCAGAGAGCGTCTTCACCGAGCAGGGCGCCACCAGCATCCCCTCGGTGCGGAACGAGCCCGACGCGATGGAGGCACCGACATCCTTGTGGCTGTGCACATGATCCGCCAATGCCCGCACATCCGGCGCAGACATCTCGACCTCCTCGGCGATGGTCTGCAAGGCGGCGGGCGAGACGATCAGATGGCTCTCCCACCCCTCGATCGCGCGCAGCATCTGCAGCGCCCGCACGCCATAGATCGCACCCGACGCCCCAGTGATGGCAATGATCAGCCGCTTCATGCCGCAATCTCCCTGCTCGCCAGCGCGATCAGCG
>CAITEF010000335.1 GCA_903891315.1 uncultured Rhodospirillales bacterium
ATTCTCCGCCATCCGACGCACGCCTTCCACCACCCGCAACGCGCCGGGATCGCCTTCACGCTCCACCGCGTCGGCAAATGCTGCAAAATTGTCGCCAAGCCAGAGCTTGAGTTGCAGATCCGTCGAGGCCCGGAACGAGGGTGTGTCGTCCACTTCCTCGACGATATAGCCCGCCGCTTCCAGCAGCTTCGCGGTCTTCTTGAGCGCGTCGATCACCTCCGGCACCACCGCCATCCCGTTCGGACGCAGGCAGAGTGCCACTTTGCGCGGCAGCTTGGCCCCCACCAGCGGGGCGGGGATATACCAGGGGTCGCGCGGATCGGGCGCGGACATCGCTTCGAGCGAGAGGCGGATGTCTTCCATCGTGCGGGCGAGCGGTCCGGATACCGCCATGAGTTGCGGACCGATGCCGCGTTCGGCCCCCGAGCGGTTCCAGGCCGGAATCCGCCCAAGGCTCGCGCGCAGCCCATGCACGCCGCAAGCATAGGCCGGGTAGCGGACAGAGCCGCCAATGTCGGTGCCGTGCGCAATCGCACCGACACCTGCTGCCACCGCAGCGGCAGCTCCACCCGAAGAACCGCCAGGGGTGAGCGCTGGATCACGCGGGTTTTTCGTCGCCCCGTGCAGCATGTTGTTGGTGAACCAGCGCAGCGAGAATGCGGGCGTGTTGGTGCGGCCCAGAAGCACCGCGCCCGCGCGGCGGAAATTCGAGACGACCGGGCTGTCCTCGGTGGCGATCAGATCTTTCTGCAGCCGCAGCCCGTTGGTGGTGGCGAAGCCCACCTGATCGGCGAGGCATTTGATCGTCACCGGTACACCGGCCAGCACGCCCACGTCCTCACCGGCGGCGAGGCGGGAGTCGATGGCCTCGGCCTGGGCGAGCACGTCGTCTGGCCGATGATCGATCACCGCGTTCAGCCACGGGTTGACGGCGTCGAGCCGGGCGAGAGCGTCAACCGCTGCCTCGCGGGCCGAGATATCACGCTTGCGGATTTTGGCGGCAAGGGCTGTGGCGGAGAGGCGCCAGAGTTCGGACATGTGTGATTCCCCCAACGGATTGGGGAAACTCTCTCACGCCGTCTCGTCGCCGGGAAGCCGTCCTTGGCTGATCGCGCCGATCAAGGTCGCGGCATCCGGGGTGGAAAACAGATTTTCCACCGGCACCGCCACCCGCCTGCGCCAATTCGGACGCTCACGATCCGTGCCCGGCAGGTTCACCGCCTCGCGTTCACCCGCGATATCCTCAGCCTGGACATAGGCCAGATCACACGCGGTCTCACCGATGAAGCGATGCGCCGCCTCGGGCAGATCGCCCCCCCCCACCACGGCGCGCAGAGCGGCAATCTCGGTCTCGCGTTCCTCCACCGGGGCGGAGGCGAGGCCAAGTGAGAGACGCTCGCGAATATCGGCGGCCTCCTGCCAGCCACGCAAGGTCGGCAGATCGTGGGTGGACACGCAGGCAACGGCGCGTTGCGGGTATGAATCACGAGGGCGGAATGTCTCGCCGTCGCGTTCGAGCAGCAGGGCGCGATAGCCGAGAATGTCGTTGGCCGTCAGCGCCTCACGCAGACCATCCAGCACGGTGCCGAGATCCTCGCCGATGATCAGCGCCTGGGCCCGATGCGATTCCAGCGCGATCTGGCCGAGCAGATCGGCAAACGGGTAGGCGACATAAGTGCCCTCGGTCGCTTTTCCGCCTTCCGGCACGTAGAACAACCGGGCGAGGCCGAGCGCGTGGTCGATCCGCAACCCGCCCGCATGGCGCAGATTGGCGGCCAGCAATTCGGCGAAGTCGCGATAACCGTTCCGCCGCATCGCCAGCGGGTTCATCGGCGGCAGGCCCCAGATCTGGCCGTCGGCGGAGAACGGATCGGGTGGGGCGCCGACCGACACGCCGTGCACCATGCGGTCCTGCACGGCCCAAGCCTCGCCGCCATCCGGCGCGCAGCCGACGGCGAGGTCGCGGATGATGCCGATCTCAAGGCCCTGCGACGCCTTGGCGAGCGCCTGCTCGCAGAGGAATTGCAGGAAGGCGTGGAAGGCGATGCGCTGGACATGGGCACCGGCGAACGCGGCGCAATCCTGGCTGCGCGGGTTGGAGAGTTCGCCGATCCATTGCGGCCAGGGTATGCCGATCCGCGTTTCGGCAATCGCCTGGAAGAGCGCGAAATCGGCCAGCGACTGACCCCGCTCGGCACGAAAACGGGCGAATTCCTCACTGCCGCCTTCGGCCAGGAAGCGCTGCCAAAGCCAGGGCAGCTTGGCCGCCCAGACACGCACATATTCAACCTGCGGGCTCGCGCGCAGCATCTCTGCCGCTGGCACAGCCTCCGGCACGTCAAGATAGATCGGGTCGAGGAAACGGCGGTCCGAGGGTTGATAGGGCGAGGCGCGCTCGCGCTCGTCGGGGAACAGCGCGTGCATCGGGTTGAGCGCCAGTGCCGCCCCTCCCGCAGCCCGTGTCCCTTCGAGAAGTTGCGCGAGCGTGGTAAAGTCGCCAATCCCCTGATCGCCCGCGCGACGCATCGAATAAAGCTGGGCGGAGAGGCCAAAGCGTCGCGCATCGCGCTGCAAGGCGGGCGGCAGATAGCAGCGCTGCGGTGCGACGGTCAGATGGCATTTTACCGAAGGTGCATCCTCCCGCCACAGCGTGTAGCGGCCAATCGGCAATTCCGGCAGTGCCACCTTCCAGATCTGCGCCGCTCGCCCGTCCGGTGCGGCGCAGGGCAGCAGCCGCGCATCGGCGGACCCGGCGCGGATGCGCTGCACGGAGCCATCTTCGGCCTCGGCGATCAGCCAAGTGGTGACCGGCGAGCGATCAGCCGGAAGCCCAAGCTTGACGTGCATGCTCCCACCGAGCCGCACCACGGCCGATTCCGGCAATGGCCGCAGCGGGCCGGACTCAGAGAGCATGCCAAGGCTCTCACGCACCTGCGCATTGCTGCCCGCCGGGATGCCGAGCGCGCCGAGCATATGACGCAGCGTCTCCGGCGTGACGCGATGATGCGTGCCGTCGGTCTCCCACCAATCGCCAGAGATCCCCGCCGCCTGAGCAAGACGGGCGAGCAAGGCCGGGTCGGCGGGTTGGCTGAGCGGTGTCGGATCTTGCTGCTCGGCCCAAACCTGGATGCTGCGCGCAGCGAGCACGAACTCCTGCGGTTCCAGCGCGGAATCCGCCAAACGCCGCCAGATCTGGCCGTGTTCGGCGGCGGGCAGGCTGAAGCCGTGCGACTGGTGGGCGCGGTTGACGCAGAGTGCGACGCGCTGTGCATTGCGGCAGAGCAGCATCATCAACACCGCGCCATCCGACGCGTTCCAGTCCCAACTTTCCAGTGGCCGACCATCGGCGCGCAACCAAACCACATCCGGATAGGGTTCGCCATCGCGGGTCTGGCCGGTGAGGAAAGTGTCGTCATGCAAGGCGGGCAGATCACGTCGCAGCGCGATCATCTGCCGTGTCCAAGCCAGCAGCGCGCTGTCAGCCTTCGACCAGTCGAGCCAGGCGGTCTCGTTGTCCTGGGAGTAGGGATTGTTGTTGCCACCCTGGCTGTGGCCGAACTCACTGCCCATCGCGATCATCGGCGTGCCGCGCGCGAGCAGCGTGAGCGCAATCAATGCGCGCTGATCCGCCTCGCGGGCCTGATTGACGGCATGATCCCCGGTCCGGCCCTCTACGCCGTGATTCCAGGAATTGTTGTCGTTGGTGCCGTCTCGATTGTCCTCGCCATTGGCCTCGTTGTGCTTGGCGGTGTAGGCGGTGAGGTCGGCGAGGGTGAAACCGTCATGTGCGGTGACAAAATTGATCGCGCGTGACGGGCGGTGCTTGTTGCCAAACAGATCGGCCGAGCCCGCCAGACGGGTCGCGAGTCGACCGAGCATGCCCGCATCACCACGCCAAAACCGGCGCAGATCGTCACGGAAACGGTCGTTCCACTCGCCCCAATTGCCGGGAAACCGCCCGGTCTGCCAGCCGCCGGGGCCGCAATCCCAGGGCTCGGCAATCATCTTGAGTTGCGAGAGCTCAGGGTCGGCATCAATCGCATCGAGCAGCGGGGCATCGGCGTCGAAGCCATTTTCGCGCCGGGCGAGGATGGTGGCGAGGTCGAAGCGGAAGCCGTGCACACCGCCGAATTTCGCCCAGGCGCGGATCGTGTCCATCGCCAGCCGCATGCCCGCCGCACGATGGATCGCCAGCGTGTTGCCACAGCCGCTGTCATTGGCGTCGGTCCAGGGTGCGAGCGTTCCCGCACGGAAATACAGCGCGTTGTCCAGGCCGCGCAGCGACAATGTCGGCCCGTTCGCGTCGCCCTCGCCGGTGTGGTTGAGCACCAGATCGACGATGGTCTCGATCCCGGCCCGCGCCAGCGCCCGGACCGCGGCGCGCACTTCCGGCCAGCCGCCGGGAGCCAGGCGCGGGTCAGGCGTCATGAAGGCGATGGTGTTGTAGCCCCAGTAATTCTCCAGCCCACGGGCGGCCAGATGGCGCTCGGATATCCAGGCGCAGGGCGGCATAATCTCCAGCGTGGTCACACCGAGCGCCTTGAGATGGGCAATTGAGGCGGGGTGCGCGAGGCCCGCGAAAGTGCCGCGCATACGGGGCGGAATATCGGCATGGCGCATCGAATAGCCGCGCACATGCGCCTCGTAGATCACCGTGCGTTCCCAGGGCACCAACGGTTTCGCGATCGGCCCGGACTCCGGCACGCAAACAATCGCCTTCGGCACGAATGGCGCGGAGTTGGTGTCATCCATCGTGCCCGCATCGCTCGTGCTTATCTGGACCAGATGGAATTGCGGAACGCTGTCCAGCGCCATCGCATAGGGATCGATCAGCAGCTTGGTCGGGTTGAAGCGATGCCCCTCGTTCGGAGCCCAGGCCCCATGCGCGCGCAGGCCGTAGCGCATGCCGGGCAGAATACCGGGGATCTCGCCGTGAAACACATCGCCGGTGCGAGCGGGCAGCGCGATGCGGGTCTCGGTGCCGTCATCGGCGAAGAGACAGAACTCGATGGCGGTGGCGTTGCGCGACAGCACCGCCACATTCGCCCCCAAGGCGGTGACGGTCACTCCAAGCGGGGCGGGCAGGCCCGGCTGTGCTGCTTGCGATGTCATGCGGTGGGGACCAACGAGCGATACAATGCTGCATATTGTCGGGCGGGGCCGCGCCAGGAAACGTCGGTGGACATTCCGCTCACCTGGATCTGCGACCAGACCGACTTGTTGCGGAACAGTTGATCGGTGCGGCGCAGCGCCTGTCCCAGCGCCTGCGTGGTGATTGGCGCGAATTGCACGCCGGTTGCCGCACAGGACGCAATCGCCGCCGGATTGGCGTCGATCACCGTGTCGGCCAGACCGCCGACGCGGGCGACCACCGGCACCGCGCCATAGCGCAATGCACAGAGCTGGGTGAGGCCGCAGGGCTCAAAACGTGACGGCACCAGCAGCGCGTCCACCCCACCTTGCAGCAGGTGTGCTAACTTCTCGTCATAGCCGATCACCACGCCAATCCGGCCGGGATGCGCGCGCGCGGCGCTGCGAAATCCGTCTTCAAGGGCACTGTCACCATTGCCAAGCACCGCGAGTTGCGCACCAAGGCGCAGCAATTCGGGCAGAATTTCCAGCAACAGGTCGAGACCCTTTTGCCAGGTCAGGCGGCTGACGACGCCGAACAGCAAGGCCTCCGGGTTTGCGTCCAGACCGAACCGATCACGCAGCGCCGCCCGATTGGCCTCACGCGCATCCAACGTGGAGGCACCGAATGGGGCAGCCAGGGCGGCGTCGGCACGCGGGTTCCAGGACAGCGTGTCGATCCCGTTGAGCACGCCGGACAGCGCGAGACCGCGCGCGCGCAGCAGCCCGTCAAATCCCATCCCGCCCTCGGGCGTGCAGATTTCGGCGGCATAGGTCGGCGAAACGGTGGTGACGTGGTCGGCGAATTGCAGGCCGGATTTCAGCAGGCTGAGCGTGCCGTAGAATTCCATCCCGTCCACGCCAGCGGCTTGCGGCAGCAAATGGAGGCTGGCGAGTTGGGTCAGCGGCACCTTGCCCGCGAAAGCGAGATTGTGGACGGTGAAAATCGTGCCGGGGCGTGGCCCTTCGGCGTAGTGAAGATAGGCGGCGGTCAGACCGGCCTGCCAATCATGCGCGTGGACCACATCCGGCTTCCAATCACCGATCCCGTGGCGACCAATCTCGGCGGCCGCCCGCGACAGGGCGGCGAAGCGCAGCGCATTGTCCGGCCAGTCCCGACCGTCGGGTCCGAGATAGGGTGCCCCCGCGCGGTCGAACAGATGCGGAATGTCGAGCGCCAGCCAGGCAAGGCCATGCGCGTTGAACCCCAAAATCCGACCCGGCCCGCCGGCCTGCGCTGCCACGTTGTCGGGCAACGGATATTCCGCCGCCAAGGCATCCGCCGCCGCGCGCAGCACGGCGGGATAGGCTGGGATCAGGGTGCGGACATCAATGCCTTCGGGTGCGAGCGCCAAAGGAAGTGCCCCGACCACGTCGCCCAACCCGCCGGTCTTGACCAGCGGGTAGGCCTCCGATGCGACGGAAAGGACCGCCAAGCTCATGCGCCAATCCGGTCAATCATGCGTTGGGTGATCAGGCACAGCCCGCTCGCGGTGCGGCGGAACCGCTTGGCGTCGAGTTCCGGGTCTTCACCAACGACCAATCCGGCCGGAATCTTCACACCACGATCAACGATCACCCGGCTGAGGCGGGCCCCGCGTGCGATATCCACCTCGGGCAAGATCACCGCGCCGTCGAGTGCGGCGAAGGAATGCACGTGCACGTTGGACGAGATCAGTGAGCGCCGCACCGAACCGCCGGAGATGATCGTTCCACCGGCGATGATCGACGAGATCGCCGAGCCTCGGCGGCCATCAAGGTCGTGGACGAATTTGGCCGGCGCCGTCATCTCGCCATAGGTCCAGATCGGCCAGTTGCGGTCATAGATGTCCAGGTCGGGGACGACGTCGGTGAGATCGATATTGGCGTCGTAATAGGCATCCAGCGTGCCGACGTCGCGCCAATAGGGCGCGCGCTCGGCGCTGGAGCGAACGCAGGAGCGGTCGAACGGATGCGCCATCGCTTTGCCGTTCTGGACCAGATACGGGATGATATCCTTGCCGAAATCGCGCGAGGATTCGGGGTTGCCGGCGTCGCGGATCAGTTGCTCGATGAGGAACTTGGTCTCGAAGACATAGATGCCCATCGAGGCAAGCGACATCTCCGGCTTGCCCGGCATCGGTGCCGGATTGGCGGGTTTTTCCTCGAAGGACAGGATGCGGTCGGTCGCATCGACATGCATCACACCGAAGCCCGACGCCCAGGCGCGCGGCACTTCAAGGCAACCGACGGTCACGTCCGCGCCCGCGTTGACATGCTGTTGCAGCATGCCCTCGTAATCCATCGTGTAGATATGGTCACCGGCGAGCAGGACAATCCATTTCGGGTCGTAGCTCTCGATGATGTCGATGTTCTGATAGACCGCGTCCGCCGTGCCGACATACCACTGGTCTTCCGAGACGCGCTGGCTGGCGGGCAGGATGTCGAAGCTCTCATTGCGCTCGGTGCGGAAGAAGTTCCAGCCACGCTGCAGATGGCGGATCAGGCTGTGCGCCTTGTATTGGGTGGCCACCGCCATGCGGCGAATGCCGGAGTTCAGCGCGTTGGACAGCGCGAAATCGACGATGCGCAGCTTGCCGCCAAAATAGACGGCGGGCTTGGCGCGCACATCGGTGAGTTCCATCAACCGCGTGCCGCGGCCCCCGGCCAGAACATAGGCCATGGCCTGTCGCGCAAGCGGACCGCTGGCTTGGTGGGCAGACATCATGGCGCAGGTTTCCCGTTTTTTATCGGTTGCGTTACGTCATTCGCGCACGAGGCGCAGATAGATGGTGCCAAGCGGTGGCACAACAATCTGCGCCGAAGCGGGTAGATCGTGGCACGGCACCGCCTCGGCGATCACCCCGCCGAGATTGCCCTGGCCGGAGCCACCATAGATTTCAGCATCGGTGTTGAGGATCTCTTCCCAGCGACCGATTTCCGGCAGCCCGATGCGATAGAACGGGCGCGGCACCGGAGTGAAATTCGCCACCATCGCCACCGGTGCGTCATCCGGCCCGCCAAAGCGCAGCCAAGCCAGCACCGACTGGTCACGGTCATCGGCGACGATCCAGCGGAAGCCCTCAAACTCACAATCGCGCGCATGCAGCGCCGGGATTGAGCGATAGAGCCGGTTGAGGTCACGCACGCAATCCTGCACGCCCTTGTGCCAATGGATGTCGAGCAGATGCCAGTCCAGCGCGGCGTCGAAATTCCACTCTGCCCCCTGCCCGAATTCTTGCCCCATAAAGAGCAGTTTCTTGCCCGGATGCGCCCACATGAACGCGTAATAGGCGCGCAGAGTGGCGAATTGCTGCCACGCATCGCCTGGAATGCGCGACAGCAGCGAGCCCTTCCCATGCACCACCTCGTCATGCGAGATCGGCAGGACGAAATTCTCGGTGAAGGCGTAAAGCAGCCCGAAGGTCAGCTTGTCGTGATGCCAGCGGCGATGCACCGGATCGTTGGACAGATACGACAGCGTGTCGTTCATCCAACCCATGTTCCACTTGAACCCGAATCCGAGCCCGCCGGCATAGGCGGGTGCCGAGACGCCGGGCCAGGCAGTGCTCTCCTCGGCAATCGTCACCACGCCGGGATGCAAGCCATACGCGAGGGCGTTGGCGTGGCGGAGGAATTCGACCGCCTCGGTGTTGGTGTTGCCGCCCTGCGCATTCGGGATCCACTCGCCGGATTTCCGCGAATAGTCGAGATAGAGCATTGAGGCGACAGCATCGGTGCGCAGCCCGTCGACATGGAAGCGGTCGAGCCAATACAGCGCCGAGGCGTAAAGCGTGTTGGCGACTTCCATGCGACCGAAATTGTAGATCGCGGTGTTCCAATCCGGATGAAAGCCGCGGCGCGGATCGGCGTGCTCATACAGAGCCGTGCCGTCGAAATGCGCCAACCCGTGCTGATCGACAGGGAAATGCGCGGGCACCCAGTCGATGATCACGCCGAGACCTTCGGCATGCGCGTGGTCCACCAATCCCGCAAACCCGTCCGGCGTGCCGAAACGGGCGGTCGGCGCGAACAGGCCAATCGGCTGATAGCCCCAGGAGGCGTCGAGCGGATGCTCGTTGATCGGCATGAATTGCAGATGGGTGAAGCCCATCGACTTGGCATAGGGCACCAGTCGTGCGGCGATCTCATCATAGCTGAGGAAGCTGCCATCGGCCCGGCGCTGCCAGGAGCCGAGATGGACTTCGTAGATCGTCATTGGCGCGCGCCGCCAATCGATTTTCGCGCGCTCGGTGAGGAATTCCTGATCGCTCCAGACGAAATCCTCGGCTGAGGCCACCACCGACGCGGTGGACGGCCGCAGTTCCGCCTGCCTGCCCAGTGGATCGGCTTTCAGCGGAAGCAGCGCGCCATGGGCATCAATGATCTCGTATTTGTAGACTGCGCCCACCTGCAGGCCGGGGAGGAAGATCTCCCACACCCCCGATCCCATCCGCTTGCGCATCGGATGCACAAGGCCATCCCAGCGGTTGAAATCACCCACCACAGAGACGCGTTGCGCATTCGGGGCCCAGACGGCGAAATGCACGCCCGGCTTGCCCTCATGGGTCAGCGGACGCGCGCCGAGGCGGCGATAGAGCGCCTGATGGGTGCCCTCGCCGAGCAGATAATCGTCCACGCCGCCCAGGATCGGCGAGAAGCGGAACGGGTCGTCGAACACCCAGATTCCGGCCTCGTTGGCCGCCTGCAGCCGATAGCCCAGCGGCGGCGCCGCCCCTTCGGCCAAGCCCTCGAAGAACCCGGCCTCGTCACGAAGCTGCAGGATGACGGCCCGACCAGTGTCAAGCAGCGCCATCAAGCGATCCGCCCCCGGCACGAAGGCGCGGATCACCATCCCGTCATCGACCACATGGGCGCCGAGCAATCCAAACGGATCGCCGTGCCGCCCGGCCAGCAGGGCAGCGATAGAGTCCGGATGGGCGGACCAATCCGGTACGGCAGACGACGTTGCGGAAGGGTCACTCATCGTGATCGGGCACCACCAGCTTGCGTTCGCGGTCGATACCCCAGATTCGTTCGCAATAGTCGGAAATCGAGCGATCCGACGAGAACCAGCCCATATTGGCGGTGTTGATCACCGAGGACCGCCACCAGGCCGACTTGTTCGCCCAGCGCTCGGCGACGTCGCGCTGCCGGTTATAGTACGAGTCGAAATCGGCGCAGACCAGGAAATGGTCGTGATAAGTCAGCGCATCGACCAGATCGGCGTAGCGGCCCGGCTCATCGGGCGAGAACACGCCCGAGCGGATCGCATCGAGCACACCGCCGAGCAATGGCGAGGCGGCGATGGTTTCGCGGGCGTCGATCCCCTTCGCCCGGCTGGCGGCAACCTCTTCGGTCTCCAGGCCGAAGATGAAGATATTGTCGTCACCGACATGGTCGCGGATTTCAACATTGGCGCCATCGAGCGTGCCGATGGTCAGCGCGCCGTTGAGCGCCAGCTTCATGTTGCCGGTGCCGGATGCCTCCATGCCAGCGGTCGAGATCTGCTCGGACAGATCGGAGGCCGGGATGATCTTCTGGGCGAGCGAGACATTATAGTTCGGCAGGAAGACCACTTTCAACGCGCCGCGCAGCGACGGGTCGTTGTTGATCACCTTGGCCACGTCGTGCGCGAGCTTGATGATCTGCTTGGCGCGATGATAGCTCGCTGCCGCCTTGCCGGCGAAGATTTTCACCCGTGGCTGCCACGTTTTGTGCGGCATTGCGCGCATCGCTTCGTAGAGGGCGACGGTTTCCAGAATGTTGAGCAGTTGGCGCTTGTATTCGTGGATGCGCTTGATCTGCACGTCGAACAGCGCGTCCGGATCGACGCGAACCTGGATGGTCTCGAAAATGGTCTTGGCCAGCGCCGTCTTGTTGACCCGGCGTTGGGCGATCAGTTGATCATGCAAGGCGGTGTCGTCGGCATGGGCTTCGAGGCCCTTGAGCGCCATCGCGTTGTCCATCACCTCGTCGCCGAGCACATCCACCAGTGTGCGCGTCAGCCCCGGATTGGCCTCGAACAGCCAGCGGCGGAAGGTGATGCCATTGGTGACGTTGGTGATCCGGTCCGGATAGAGCCGGTGGAAATCGGCGAAGACGATCTCCTTGATCAACTCGGAATGCAGCGCCGAGACGCCGTTGATGCGGTGAGAGCCGAGAAAGGCCAGATTGCCCATCCGCACGCGGCGGCCACCCGCCTCGTCGATCAGCGAGACCGCACCCATCGTCGCCCAATCGTCTTCCTTGCGCTTGCGCAGATCGTCCAGATGCAGGGCATTGATCAAATAGATCAGCTGCATATGCCGGGGCAGCAGCCGCTCCATCAGATGCACCGGCCAAGTCTCCAACGCCTCGGGCAGCAGCGTGTGGTTGGTGTAGGAAAAGGTCGATTGGGTGATCCGCCACGCCTGCTGCCAGGGCAGGCTGAACACATCGACCAGCAGACGCATCAACTCGGCGATGGCGATCGCCGGATGGGTGTCATTGAGTTGGATCGAGTTGAATTCGCCCAGCGTGCGAATATCGCCATGCACATTGATGTGGCGGGCCACCAGATCCTGCAGCGAGGCGGAGGAGAAGAAATATTCCTGCCGCAGCCGCAGTTCCTGGCCCGCAGGCGAGGTGTCGGCCGGATAGAGCACGCGCGTCAGGGC
>CAITEF010000336.1 GCA_903891315.1 uncultured Rhodospirillales bacterium
ACCGAGGGCTGGAACAGTTCCTTCGAGTTGCTCACCGGAGCCGAGAGCGCCGAGGACACCATCATCACGAACGAGGAATCCGAGGTGGCCTTGCCGCCCAACGTCCATCTGGTGCCCAGTTCCAGGAAGCTGGCTGAACTCGACACCTTCCTGGTGCAAAATCCTTGGCTCATCCACCAGAACTTGCTGATCGAACCAATCAACAGCCTGCGCGGGAAATACGACTACGTGTTCCTCGACACTCCGCCGCAGAAGACCAAGACGACCATCCCGGCGTTGAAGGTCGCTGATTTCGCGATCCTGAGTGCCATGCCGGATCACCTCGCGGTCAGCGCCTTGGCCGAGGCGTTGTCGGACATCGTGGCCGCGCAGCGGCAGGCCAATCCGGTCCTCGCCCTGCTCGGGGTGATCGTCTGCTGCGTCCCCCGTCCGAAGACGCGGCTGGCGCGCGAGCTTGTCGCCTATGTCGAACGGACGTGTGTCGATGCCGGTGGCAAGACCTTGAAGTTCGCGACGGAGATCAGCCGGAGCGTGGTGGTGCAGGAGGCGCAGAAGATGGGACAGACCATCCTGCAATATCAGGGCGACCATCCGGTGGCCGATGAATACCGGACCTTGGCGAAGGAGTTCGAGGACCGGCTGATGGCTCTTCGACAACAACCGCCGATTCCGCTGACGGAGGAGGTAGCTCATGCCTAAAAAACGCTTCGAGGAACGTCCCTACGATCCCATCTCCGCCGATCTCGTGCGCGATGCCACTTCGCCGCAGACGAGAGGGATCAACTCCGCGCCGCCGATTTCATTGGTTCCGGTCAGAACCACCGTTGGCGTCCCTGACGCTCCAGTTGAACGCACCATCACTAAACGGTTTGTGCTCACCCGTAGCGAGGATGCCGATGGCGAAGCCTTCCTGCTCCGCGTGCAACGGGCCGCGCGCACGAAGGTGCCCTTGGGCGTGTTGCTACGCGCCATGCTCGCCGTGTTGATGGAAGCGGAGGCGAAGCTCTGCGCGGCGGTCGAACAGCAGACGTTCCGGCTGCCCTCCACCCACGACCGGCTGGCCTTGGGGGAATTCGAGGACCAATGGCGGCGGAGTTTGCAGTCGGCGCTGTCGAGATGATCCGTGCCGGTTCGGGGAAGACAGCGGTGGCCTGAATTCGCGCGAAGGCCCGGCTTGCAGCGGGTATGGCTTTATGGGAATGTGGGCCACATGAAGACAACGGTGGAGATCCCCGACGAGCTGTTCCGCGCGGCCAAGGCCACGGCGGCGCGCGACGGGTCCAAGCTCAAGGACCTGGTGGCCGATGGTCTGCGCCTGGTCCTCCGCAAGACGCGGCCCGAACGGCGGCGTCTGCGGTTTCCGCTGATTCCCGGAAAGTCGGGGGTCGCCCGACTGACCGCCGCCAGGGTCAACGAAGTCGAGGCAGCCGAGGACCGCGAGGAAGCTTCCCCCCATGCGCGCCCTGGCCGACGTTAGCTGGCTGTTGCCGTTGTGCTATGGCGGCCATGAACACCACGAGGCCGCCCGCCGGTGGCTGGAGGCGCTGCCCGAGGGCGACGGGGTGGTGGTCTGCCGGCTGGCGCAACTGGGGTTGCTACGGCTGCTCAGTAATCCGTCCGTCATGGGCGCGAACGTGTGCGCCACGGACGCAG
>CAITEF010000337.1 GCA_903891315.1 uncultured Rhodospirillales bacterium
CGCAATCTTCCGTTGGGTGCTTGCAATCCGCGGGAGGCATGGTAGAAGCCGCGCCCTCGGCGGAATGCGGGCGTAGCTCAGGGGTAGAGCACAACCTTGCCAAGGTTGGGGTCGAGGGTTCGAATCCCTTCGCCCGCTCCATCGGGAGTATTTTCCTAGTCTCTCGCAGAGGCTAGTCGGCGAAAAGACCCAGGTTTCCTGGGCTTTTTGCGCCAGACCTTGAGGGTTTGGCGACGCGGCAAAGGCCACAATTCCTCTCTGTAGGACAGAACGTCTCCAAACCTTGAGGGTAGCCCGATTTAACCCTCAAGCTTTATCTCGTTGATATTAAGTCGTTTTCTCTGCGCCGAGCTTGCTGTGATTCAGCAAGTCGACCGCCCGGCAAAGGGCACCGGAGAACGGAGAATCGCTTCTGACCCCCGACCTGTGGATCGACTGAGGGTTTGTGCCTGATAAATGATCGATTTTTTCGATGGTCGGCCCAGTGATTGGCAGGTTGGGGCCGATGTTCCGAATTGCCTATTGGCTCCATCGGGAGTATTTTCCTAGTCTCTCCCAGAGGCTAGTCGGCGAAAAGCCCCAGGTTTCCTGGGCTTTTTGGGCCAGACCTTGAGGGTTTGGCGACGTGGCAAAGGCCAGAATTCCTCTCCGTAGGACAGAACGTCTCCAAACCTTGAGGGTAGCCCGATTTAACCCTTAAGCTTTATCTCGTTGATATTAAGTCGTTTTCTCTGCGCCGAGCTTGCTGTGATTCAGCAAGTCGACCGCCCGGCAAAGGGCACCGGAGAACGGAGAATCGCTTCTGACCCCCGACCTGTGGATCGACTGCGGGTTTGTGTCTGATAAATGATCGATTTTTTCGATGATCGGCCCAGTGATTGGCGGGTTGGGGCCGATGTTCCGAATTGCCTATTGGCTCCAGTCGAGATCACCACAGATAGTCTCCCCCTTCGGGGGCACCACGCTGACGCGCAGGTTTGGCCGCGGTTTGCGTGCCGGGCTTGATGGTGCGCGGCGGGAATAACCGGGGATTTCGGCGCGGAGAGAGGCATTTCTCTCCGGACCTTGAGGGTAGGGCGATTTTTCCAACAAGGCTTAGGGCGTTGTTTTTGTTCAATCTTCCTGCAGGAAACCTTGTTGGGATTCAGCGGGACAACTGCCCCTCCAATGGCGCCGACCGACGTTCTCCAATGCCCCCGGCCTTGACAACTCGACGTTATATCCGCCCGCCTGTAGTGATTGTCGTAACGACTTGATCGAGTTCGTCCAAGTCGCCGGACCCAACGACGATGAGGGGAACCCCCAACGCTGCGGAATACCGCTCACAGACAGTTAGCGCCAACGCCTGATGTTGGGCCAACTCCTCTGTGGAGCGCAGTGGTCGACGTCGCGACGAATCGGCAGAGCGTCTGCCAGCAATCTCGCGCGGTTCCCCCTTAACGAATACGATGGCGCACGGATTAAGGCCTTCGATGACCGCGACCGGCACCTCCACTAGACCTGCGTCTGTGTCTACGATGCTGTGCCCATCGAAGATAATATGCCGTTGCTCCGAAGCACCCACACGGCGAAAAGCCTGCAAAAGCAGCGCCTGATTGTCCAACACCGCGCCTGTCCTCAGCTCCTCCGCCGTCGTTGCGCGGCCCTCAACGTCCTCCTTCGCTAGACGTAGGAGCTCGCCAGCCTGGACGTGTCTCATACCGCGCCGCTCGGCGAGGCGGGAAGCGAGCCAAGTCTTCCCCACACCGGAGATGCCGAAGATGGCGATGCAGATCATGCTTACACCTCAAAGCCAAAGTTCATTCGCTTCCTTAGCGCAGCGAATCTCTCGGGCGGGAGTGCGCAGATCGACTGCGGGGGACCGCCGACAAAAACGCGGTCGCGAAGCAAGTCCGTCAAAGGCGCCGGAGGTTCAAGGTGCCCCACCAACAAAAAGTCTATAACTTTCACAGGAGTACTTCTGTGATTTATCAGTTGATTTAATTGCTCTGTACTATAAACTGAACGTTTTGCTGTGAGGCGCACTAGTTGGTCTAGGTCTTCAGCAGTGGACACAGCCTCCACAACGCCGACACTGGTTACGCATTGTGAGAAAAGGTATCCCGGCGATTTAGACCGGTAAAAGACTAATACTGCGCCGGGCCGTAGCGTCTGCGTCTGAGCACGACAGAGGTAGACTTTCCGGATGGTGTTTCCCGGCGTGCGTGGCCCACCGCTCAGCGCTCCCACTCCATCAGCGGACTGAAAGAGATCGGGCTGCATGCGCCTCGCCATCTCGGGGAAAAGCACGTCATGGTACTCACCCCGGATCGGTACGCAAAACGTGGCCGCAGGTTCTCGACAGACGAACCGTGGATAGTTCGCTCTGGCAAGAGCGAAGAGATCATCGTCGGCGGCTTTCAGCTGTGTGCCAGAGAGTATTTTTTCGTATATCGACTCACCGAGAGCATTTTCTCCTGTTTTTTCAAATCCAAAATATTCAAGAACTTGCATCAATATAGTTTGATCGGGAAATGTTGTAACATATACAAGATCATAACCGTTAATTTGCGCAAACCAAAGACATTGCTTCAAGAGAAGCTCGCCCAATTTTTCACCGCGGAACGCAGGTTTGACCTTAAAAGTGCAGATTTTTAAAATTTTCGTCCCAGCATAACGCGTTCCAGCCTCGGCGTGCGACTCGTCCTTGCGCACAATCAATCCTGCCAACTCTCCACCAATCGTAACCGTCCAGCACGGTCGATGCTCCCCGATGCATTTGGTCCGCCACCAATTGTCGAAGTTCGGATAGCCTTGTCGCAAGCTCTGAAACATGTCGTCGTGCAGGGGGATAGCGTGGGCCTTGACCTCTTGGACAAGGGGAAGCTTCACCGCGCGCGGCTCAAATGTCGCACGTAGCCAAACCACGGCGTCCGCGACGGTGAGGGTTCGCTTTGCTAGCGCCGGCGAATGGCGCCTCGCCCGCGTGTGAATTCCTTGATCCTGCGTGACGAGAAAGTCTACCGAGCCGATGTCGAGCGCGTGCAACAGCGCCACGTCAACGGCGTCGTTGGGCTTTCCGATAGGCCCAAAGCTGGCCTCGAGTACCGACCTTGGCGGAAGCTGAATCCCCGCGATGCGTTCGAATTTCTTGATTTTACTGAGCGTTATCCGGCGTCGAGCCACATTCATGTCGCGGTTGATGTCCTCCACTGAGGACTCGTGGACGAAAACGCGCACGCTGTGCTGGGCACAGGAGCTCAACATCTCTGCAAACTCGGGGGCAACTTCCTGCTGGTCTTCCAGACCAATCAGAACGTTAGTATCAATAAGGATCTTGCGGCCGCTCATGCTCAACAAGCCCTCGCAGGTGTTGCGGCGCATACTGATACGACTGCGGCGGCGCAAAGCCGAACCGCTCCCGAAGTTCAGCTAATCCAACCGGTCGCGTCAGCTGTTTCGGGTGAGTAAGCAGGATAGCATAACCCTGTTCTAGCCCGCCAAAATACGCGTCGAAGTCGCCCTTTGGAAGGCATGCCGCTACGCGGTGGCGTTGCCACAGATCCCTGACAGGCAGCTTCTGCACCTCTTGGATTTCCGCTGAGCCGGTAAGCGCCTGGACGGGGCTAGTTGTGTAGATCAGCGCCAATGAGCCGGCCCCAACCTCTCCGATGAAGCGGCGGCGCAGTTCGACGGTCTTGTCACCCGCAAGAATTTTCACTGCATGCTGCGGTCGAATACTGAGGACGAAGTCTTTGCATGGCGGGCGCGCCGTTCCTAAAATTTCACCCAACTCAAGCTGGGACGGGGTGAACGTCGGCTCCGGAATAAGATGCACGCTGGCCCCCCCTTTGAACACGGCGCGGACATCAAGCCGGCCGCCCAGCGCCTCCACGTATGCGCGTAACGTCGAAACCAGTAGGTCACCTCGCCTCTCCGCCCGCGACAGCGCTGCCTGTCCTACGCCTAGCCGGTTGGCCAAGTCGGTCTGAGTGAGACCTTCGTTGCACCGAAGGGACTGTAGTGCGAGGCCGAGCGCCGCTTGCGCTGAGGCAAGTGACACGCGTTGCCCCGTCCTCGACTCACTGTGAGCGCGCTTAGCTGGGTGCTTCACCTGAACTGCTCAGCTCCTGATTTACGCACCGTCAAGTCCAAGACCCTCATATGAATCAGGGTATAGACGGCCAATATAACGTGCAATGCATAATCCATGAGAGCCAGCGAAAACCGGACGCACCGCTTGCGATATGGATGGGTGCATTCCTACTCAGGCCCTGGCGGCCGCCAGCTGGCCAGTGCCGAATCCACTGCGTTGCCCCTGCCATGCCATTGGAGCCGGCCCCAGCAGCGCCGGCAGCGTCATCCCCTCCGGCTGGCGCCCCTCCAGCAACGCCTCGACGATATCAGGCGCCAGTAGCGTCAGCCGCAGCAGCGTGCCGAGGTACCCGCGTTCGATCTTCTCGGCCGCGGCCATTTCGCTGATCGACGCGTATCGCCCATCGTCCAGCAGCTTCTGGTACCGGAACGCCCGAGCCAGCGCCTTCACCAGCGCCGGGTCGGCGCGCGTTGGGACTGCCGGGACGCCGGAAAGCGCCATTGGCGTCACCACGGTTTTCCGCCCGGGCCGTCGCCTGATGGTCATCGGCACCCGGACCGTGATGTGCGTCGCCTGGTTCATGCTGCCGCCCTCGCTATGCCCAGGTCCCTGACCAGCCCGGCCAAGCCCTCCACTCGCAGCCGGATGTCGGCGCCAGCCGGGCCGACCACCACCCGCTCCACCAGCGACTGGACGATCCGCGCCTGCTCCGCGGGGAACAGTTCGCCCCACATCGGGTCCAGCCGGTCCAGCGCCTCCCGCACCTCGCGCTCGGTCACATCTGGCGCCTCGGCCCGCGCCGCCAGCCAGGTGCCAACCACCACCTCCGGCTGCCGCAGCAGGGCCCGCACCTGCTCCACCACCGCCGTCTCGATCTGCGCTGCCGAGACCCGCCGGATCAGCGCGCTGTCCATGTCGGGTTCCGCCTTCAGCACCTGCTGGGCGACGTAGTAGCGGTACAGCCGGCCGTCCTTCCGGCTATGGGCCGGCGACAGCGCCCTCCCGTCCAGGCCGTAGATCAGCCCCTTCAAAAGCGCCGGCGCGTGCTGGCGGTTCTGGTTGGCCCGCACCCGCGGGCTGACCTGGAGCACGGCGTGTGCTCGATCCCATAGCTCACGCGGCACGATGCCCTGGTGCTCGCCGGGGAACACCTGCCCCTTGTGCTCGACCTCGCCGACATAGGTGCGGTTGTTGAGCAGCTTGTAGACGTCGCCCTTGTTCAGTGGCCGGCCGGTCTTGCTGGCGGCACCCTCAGCATGCAACCGGCGCACCGTCTCCACGCCGGAGCCGGACTCAACGAACAGTTCGAACACCCTCCGCACCCGCGGCGCCTCGGCCTCATTCACGATCAGCTTGCGCGCCACCACGTCGTAGCCGAGCGGCACCTTGCCCCCCATCCACATGCCGCGGGCCTTGGACGCGGCCACCTTGTCGCGGATGCGCTCGCCGATAATTTCGCGCTCATACTGCGCGAAGCTGAGCAAGATGTTCAGCGTCAGCCGACCCATGCTGGTGGTCGTATTAAACGACTGAGTAATTGAAACAAAGGTGACGCCATGCGCGTCCATCACCTCTACCAGCTTGGCGAAATCCATCAGCGAGCGGCTGAGCCTATCAATCTTATAGACCAGGATACAGTCGATCCGGTCTTGCTCGATGTCGGCCATGAGCCGCTTGAGCGCCGGCCGCTCCAGCGTGCCGCCAGAGTACCCTCCGTCGTCGTAGTGATCGCGGACCAGCACCCAGCCCTCGGCGCGCTGGCTGGTGATGTAGGCCTCACACGCGGCGCGCTGCGCATCGAGGGTGTTGAACTCCTTGTCCAGCCCTTCGTCGGTGGATTTCCGCGTGTATATGGCGCAGCGCAGTTTCTTCGTGGTTGCCGGCATGGCTGGTGCGGTGCTGGCGCGGCGGGTCATGCGCCGAGCCTCCCCTTCAGGCCAAAGAACGTCCAGCCATTCCAGCGCGTGCCGGTGATATGGCGCGCGATGGCCGACAGTGATTGGTACGGCCGCCCCTCGAATTCGAAGTCATCGGCGCGCACCGTGACCACGTGCTGCACGCCGTCATGCTCGCGCACCAGGCGCGTGCCGGGCAATGGCCGGCTGTCGGCGCGGATGCGGCGCAGCACCACGTTGCCACCATCCAGCCGTTCGCCGAGCGCTTCCAGCCGGGCGCGGGTCTCGGGCTTCAGCCCGCCATAGGCGAGCTCTTGGATTCGGTAGGCCAGCCGGCTGATGATGTACGCCTTGTTGAACGGCGGCGGCTCCTTGCCGAACAATTCGCGCCATTGTTGCTTGAGCTGGGCGATTGGCGTCGTCGGCAACGCCGCCAGGCGCGGCAGCACCTGCGCCGGCGGGATCTTCGGAAAGGTGGGTGCCGCCGCGGGTGTGGCGGTCGATCGTCTGGTCATGCGAGTCCCTTTCTCCTGGGGTTCGCATGCAGGCGCTGGTGGGCAGTGGACGGTAGGCGAATGTCTCCACACCCTCGGGCCTCGGCGGCATCCCGCGCAGCTTCCTCGGCATCGCGGCTGCGCAGCCGCACCAGGCCCTTGGCCAGGATGGCGCACACGTCGCGAAGGTGGGGTGGGAGGTGGGTGTTCGTGGCTGGCAGGCCCATTTCGTTCCAACACGCATTGTCCTGCCTATGCTTTACGTTTTCGGGCTCCGAATTTTCTCACGCCCTCCGCCTGGCGCGGAGTTTTCCCTGCTGTGCAGCGCCGAGGGCCTGCCCACATCTGGCTTGATCCGCGGCCAGAAGCGGCTCAGCCGACGCTTGATCGACGTCTCACACGGCACGTTGTCCGGCCCCAGACGCACGGCAAACCATTGCTGCGCCCGCGCTATCAACTGGACCTGAGTTTCCGGTACGCCCTCCTCATTGACGATGACGATCATGTCGCAGAGCCAGTTCTCCCAATCATACTTTGCCGGCGCCCCACGAGGGCGGCCGCGCCGCTCCACCCTGGCCCCATCCTGCTCCGCCAGCGGCGGCAGCGTCACGAAGCGCTTCTCGAAGGCCTCGAATTCGGCATGCCGAACCACGAGACGCGCAGCGCTCACCAGCATCGCTTCGGCATCGCCGGCAGCGTTAAGCAGCATCAGCAAGTCGCAATCCGACGGATAAACCCGTGCCACCGCGGCGCTGCCCTGCTGCAGGATGTTGAAGGCATCAGCGCGGCCCAGATCAACCGTGCCAACATAGCGACACTTGCCCGTAGCCAGGTAGGCGCGCTTGCGCTCCTGGTCGTTGCCCGCGTTGATGACTTCCGCGTGCAGGTCGGCCACTGGCAGCGAAAGCGTCAACTCGCCCTCCAGCGCATAGGCCGCAATGTCGCCGGCACTCAGCGCCCAACGATCGCAGACTTCAGCGATCGCATAGAAGGGCTTCCTCGAGATGGCTTTGCCCATCGTCATCTCCCATTGATCGACCGCAGCCGGCGATATGCCCGCACCACCGTCCCCATGTCCTCACGCATATCGGGCGGCAGCCTTTGTGCCTGCACGAACAACTCATCCATCTGCACGCCGAGAATCGCCGCAGCGCGTTCGATCAGCTGATCCCGCGGCGGGCTTTCCAGCTCGCGTTCGACTCGCGAGAGGTAGGGTGCGGAAATGCCGAGGCGCTCCGACATATCGACAAGCCCGATGCCGAGCGCGATACGCCGCTCGCGAATCACCGCACCAAAGCTCACGACAACCCCCCAGCGATCAGCCGGTACCGGCGCAGCCGCACGGCGATGAACCGATCCGAAACTCCGAAATCGCCCGCCAGGACGGCAGTCAGGCCCGCCAGCACATCTGGTGGTGTGGTGGCGGGGAGCACGC
>CAITEF010000338.1 GCA_903891315.1 uncultured Rhodospirillales bacterium
GGCGGCGAGCAATTGCTGGCCGTCGCCCTCGGCGGCACGCTGATCCAGCACATTCCCGACAGCATCGAAAACCCATTGCCGCACCGCCAACCCAACCCGCGCCACGAACCCGGCCATGGTGTGACCATCGTGCCCGGCACACTGCTCGCCCGCATCACCGGTGCCGCGCATCTGGCGGTGAACTCCTCGCATCATCAGGCCGTCCGCAGTCCCGGCCCGCACGCCGTCGTCAACGCGACCGCCATCGACGGCGTGATCGAGGGCATCGAAGACCCGCGCCAGCGTTTCTGCCTTGGGGTGCAATGGCATCCGGAATTCGGCATCTCGGCCGCTGACCGCGCGATTTTCGACGCGATGATCGCCGCCTGCGCATGAGCGACCTCGAAGACTCGGCCGACGACGCAGCCCCTGGCCCACGCGGCGAACGCATCGCCAAAGTCCTCGCCCGCGCCGGCATCGCCAGCCGCCGGGACGCCGAAAAGCTGATCGCCGAGGCCCGCGTGAAGGTCAACAACGAGACCGTCACCCAGCCCGCCTTCTTCGTGCAGCCCGACGATCTCGTGGTGGTGGACGGAAAACTCGTCGATCCGCCCGAGCGCACCCGCCTGTGGCGCTACCACAAGCCCGAAGGTCGGGTGACCACGCATCGCGACCCGCAGGGCCGTCCCACCGTGTTCGAGAAATTGCCGCCATCGATGCCGCGCGTGGTCAGCGTGGGGCGGCTTGACCTCAATTCCGAGGGGTTGCTGCTGCTGACCAATGATGGCGGCCTCGCACGGCAGCTCGAATTGCCATCCAATGACTGGGTCCGCCGCTACCGTGTGCGCGTGTTCGGCAATCCGCAGCCAGAGGAATTGGCCGCACTCGCCAAGGGCATCACCATCGAGGGCATCCGCTACAAGGGCATCGAGGCCGCCCTCGACAGCAAAAAAGGCGACAATTGCTGGCTCAGCGTCGGCTTGCAGGAGGGCCGCAACCGCGAAATTCGCCGGGTGATGCAGCATCTCGGCTGGCAGGTGACGCGGCTGATCCGCGTCTCCTACGGTCCGTTCCAGCTGGGTCAATTGCCACGCGGCGCGATTGATGAAGTCTCGCCAAAAGTGCTGCGAGAGCAATTGACGCCAGAGGCCAGGCCGAAGGTGATCAGGCCTCGTTCCTAACAGACCGTCATTGCCAACGCGGCGCAGCAATCCATCGCTGTGGTTGGCTGCGCTGCGGTGGAGTGCCACGCTCCACTCGCACGGGCCGAGCATATCGAACACACTCCGGAACAATTAGCACGCACCTTCGCGCAACCGCCTTCTGGCATTTTCCAAAGCCTTCTCCCGCCGCGCCCAGGTGATCACGCCACGCGGCAGCGGAATTTTGAAAGGTTCCGGCTTCGGGCGCGGCTTGCGCGGTTTCGGTGGCCGAGGTGGACGCGGCGGCGTCACCGTCCACGGCAACTCCACCCCGAGCGCCCGCAGCAAGGGCCGCAGCACCCGCCGCGCCTGCGGAAATTCGTCCAGCATCGTCGCCATCTCGGGCTCAGCCAGCAGATGCCTCAATTGGCCACCATAGCAGACTGCATCATGCTTGCCCGCCGGCAGCAGCCAGCCGAACCGACCCGGCAATCGCATTGCAGGCTTTCGCGGCGTTTTGCGCGATTGCGTGCTCACCGCCCGCTGCGTCCCATGCCGCAATATGCCTGCGCGAAACCGCCCCAGCATCCGCTCGATCTGACCGAAAATCTTGCCGGTCCGATTGTAGAGCAACCCGCCCAATGCGGCATCCAACCGCCACAACCCCATCGCCCGGCGCAACGCAACCAAGATCAGCCGAAGATTTTCGGTGATCTTGTCAGGCGCAGGTTGTGAGGAGCTGAGAACCATCCATTAGTGTAGACCATAGGTCCGAGGTGGCTTTCAATTAAGTATTCCTCCTTAGAGCAACGCCCGATCGATTCCGATCGGTCGGACCGTGCTCTAGTCCTTCTTAGGGTGCCACTGATGTTGCCAACACATTTCATGCAGAACGTGACCCAATTACCGCCAATCGCACCCGACATTCGGAGGCTCAAATCAACAACCCGAACCCGTCCTCATCCTCTTCCTCTGGCACCACGCCATCAAACGCCACGACGCTGTCCGGCAACCCGATCAGCACCAGCGGGCACGGATTGCCGACGCCGCGTTTCAGCCGGTCCTCCAGCTTGCCCCAATGCGTCGTCGCATGGCTGAACTTGTCGCCTGCGAACATCCGTGCGAACGCATCGGCGAAATCCAGCGCCTCCTGACGCTTGCCCATCGCGCGCGCAATCTCGGCGCGCTGGCGCGGCGTCGGCTCCACGCCGATCCGCGCGAGATCGCCGAAACCCACCACCGTGTGCGATTTCAGATAGCGCTCGACCAAGCCGCGCAGGCCGAGATGCAGCGAGGTGCCGCGCGTGACAATAATCCCGAGCGAGATCGCGCCATCCGAATGCAGCCGTTTGAAATTCTCCAGATCGCGGTCGAAGAACGGGTCCTTGTTGTTCCACTCGATCTCCAGCGCGATCCGCTTCACCCCGGCTGGCCCCGGGAAGCTGCGCACATGATCGATGATATGCGACTGGCTCTCCCGCAATTCCGGCGGCCCCATCCGCTCCTCGCTCTCGCCGACCTGGATCGAGCGCTGGATGCGAAACACCGTCTTCTGCCACCCGGCCCGTGCCAGTGCGCGGCGCAGGCGCTGGGTGCCTTTTGCCTCACCGCCGCCACCGGCGATGATCTCCTCGATGGGGATTTTCGTGGCACTCAGGGCGGCTTCGAGTTCGGCCACGGCGGGCGCGAAATCGGTCGCCAGAATCGCCGCCGCGTGCGACTCGAAGGCGATCTGAAACCCGGCATTGGCGAGCGACTCGAACATGGCGATAGTCTAGAGCAACGCCCGATCAGATTGAACCGAAAGGGGTCAATCTGATCGAGGCTAAGTTGCTCTAGAATCATATGTTTCTAGAGCACGGTCCGAACGATTGATTCCAATCGATCGGACCGTGCTCTAGCCCGCCCTGCCGCCTTGGAGTGAAATGGAACATCTCGACTCCGCCGCCGATCTGCGTGCCTTCGCCGCCGGTCGCCAATTCGGCACCGTGCTGGCCGACCCGCCTTGGCGGTTCGAAAACCGCACCGGCAAGGTCGCCCCCGAACATCGCAGGCTGTCGCGCTACAGCACGATGACGCTGGATGATATCTGCGCGCTGCCAGTGGCCGAGCATCTCGCCGCCGCAGCCCATTGCTATCTCTGGGTGCCCAACGCCTTGTTGCCGGATGGGCTGCGCGTGCTGGCGTCCTGGGGGTTCGACTACAAATCCAACATCGTCTGGCACAAAATCCGCAAGGATGGCGGCTCGGACGGGCGCGGCGTCGGGTTCTATTTCCGCAACGTCACCGAACTCGTGCTGTTCGGCGTGCGCGGCAAGAATGCGCGAACCAAGGCACCGGGGCGGACCCAGGTCAATCTGCTCGCCACCCGCAAGCGCGAGCATTCTCGCAAGCCGGACGAGTTCTACGGCATCGTCGAAGCCTGCTCACCCGGCCCGTATCTGGAACTCTTTGCCCGAGGGACACGGCCCGGTTGGGCGGTGTGGGGCAACCAGGCGGACGAGGATTACGCGCCGGATTGGAAGACCTATGCGCATAATTCCGCCACCACGCGCGAAACTGTGACGGCCGAGACGGATTGACGCGCGCCGCCGTGGCTGGTTGATCGTGGGCATCATGTCCGATCCCGTTCTCATCATCGGTGCCGGTGTCGCCGGTCTCTCCGCCGCCGCCGCCTTGCGTGCGGCGCATGTGGACGTGCTGGTGGTGGAAGCGTCATCGCGCGCGGGCGGGCGGGCTTATTCGACCAAGCTCGGGCGGCACGTGTTCGATCACGGCGCAAGCTGGCTGCACCATGCCGACAGCAACCCGCTCACGGCCCTGGCCGACCCGGCGGATCTGATAGATACCGACAAATTGCGCCGCCGCCGGGTGATGCTGGGTGACCGCATCGCCACCGACGCGGAGCGTGCTGAGCGCGACGCGGCAGAAATCCTGTTCTGGAACACCGTCACGGCCGCCACGCGGGACGCCCCGGTCGCGCGCGTGGTCGATCCGATCCGCGCCAATCCCTGGATCGCCACCATCGAGGCTTGGGAGGCAGCCCATATCGCCGCCGCCGATCCGAATGATTTCTCGGTGCTCGATTATGTCGCAACCGCGCTCGACGGTCGAAACCTGACCCTGCGCGGCGGGCTGGGCCATTTCGTCTCCCATGTGCTGGCACCGCAAGCCGGGCCGATGTTTCTCGACACGCCGGTGATGTCGCTCGACTGGTCCGACGGCATTCGCGCCGAGACCTCACGCGGGACGATCCGCGCGAGTGCCGCGATCATCACCGTCTCCACAGCGGCGCTGGCGCAGATCCGCTTCACCCCGGAATTGCCGGTCTCCCCGGATGGTCTGCCGATGGGGCTGCTGACCAAATTGGCCTTCCGCGCCCGGGGCGCGGGGCGGCTGGGGCTGGCGGCTGAGGAATCGGTCTCGCCGATGATCCAGAGCGGCGAGCCCTATCTCTCCTTCCTCGCCTGGCCGGGCGGCGCCGATCACTGCATCGCCTTCATCGGCGGGCCGAATGCCTGGGCGCTCTCACGCGAGGGTGAGGCGGCGACTTTGGCCTTCGTGCGCGAGCGGCTGCGCGGCTGGTTCGGCGCGGATGCCGACAAGGAATTGGAGGCAGCCCTCGTCACCACCTGGGCCGATGATCCCTGGCAGCGCGGTGCCTACGCCTATGCGCGCCCCGGACACGCCGGAGATCGCGCGGCCTTGGGTGTTCCGTTCGCTGATGGGCGGGTTGTGATTGCCGGCGAGGCGACGGCGGGCGAAGGGATGGCCGGCACCGTCGGCGGCGCGTGGAATGAGGGGCAGCGGGCGGCGCGGGCAATCCTCGGTGCCATTTCCGCCTAATCGTCATTGCAAGCGCAGCGCAGCAATCCACCGCGATACAGCCA
>CAITEF010000339.1 GCA_903891315.1 uncultured Rhodospirillales bacterium
CGCCGGGGCGGACGGCGGATATGATCACGGCGAAGACGCGGATGTCGGACGTGGCGCGGGAGATCCGGGCGGCGGAGGCGGAGTGGCTGGCGGCGGAGGAGGCTTTGGAGGCGGCGGCGGAGGCGCAGAAGGTTTATTGATGGGCCGTCACGGGGCTAGCCGCAGGGACCATGAGATGTCGGCGTCATTCGGCCGTGCTTCAGGGCCTGAGTCGGATCAGGTGAGCAGATCGGATCTTGCAGGAAAATTTGTCGCATTCAGAGAATAATAATCCATCACGATCGGTTTCCGCTTGTCCGCGCAAGAGCTGCGCGATAGCATCGTTTCCAAAGAGATCAGAACAAGTGGTGGGAGGCACCGTCGGACATGGCTGGCCAATCAAGCAGTTGCCGCCTCCTCTCTCGGCGCAGCCTTGTTGCAGGTGCCTCGGTTGTTGGTTTGGCACGGCCAGCCCTTGCGCAGATGGATGGCAAGACGGTCCGCATGCGCCCGGTAGGCGATCTCACCCTGCTCGATCCGTTGGCTGGCCGCACCACACCGTCGCAGGAAGCAGCCTATATGGTGTTCGACTCGCTTTACGGGTTGGATGGAAGCCTCACTCCGCAGCCGCAGATGGTTGCTGGGCATGAGGTCTCCGCGGACGGTCTGACCTGGCGCATTGCGCTGCGTGAGGGATTGCTGTTTCACGACGGCGAGAAGGTCCTGGCGCGCGACGCCGTGGCCTCTGTGGCGCGGTGGATGCAGCGAGAACCGTTCGGCTTGGCGCTGAAGTCCCGCCTGCTGGAGATGCGGGCCATCGATGATCGGCAGTTCGAGATCCGGCTGAGAGCGCCATTCGCGCTCCTGCCAATGGGTCTATGCAGCAACACGCTGTTTGTGATGCCGGCGCATGTGGCAGCGACGACAAACGCGTTCACGCCTTCAAAGAGTTATATTGGAAGCGGTCCGTTTGTCTTTGCGGCCGATGAATGGGTGGCCGGATCTCACGCAGCATTTCGGCGCCACGACCGCTACGTGCCGCGGGCGGAGGCATCGTCCTTTATGGCGGGCAGCCGGGCAGCATTCGTCGATCGGGTGGAATATCTGATCATGCCTGATACGACGACGGCGGCGGCCGCGCTGGCGAAAGGCGAGATCGACATCCTGCCTGGGGTGCCCATCGACCTCGTGCCGCTGTTGCGGCGTGCCAGCGGGGTGACAGTTCAGCAGATCGATCCGTTCGGCCAGATCACGATGCTCATCTTCAACACGAAGGCGCCGCCGTTCGACAATCCACGCCTGCGCCATGCGCTGCTGACCGGGGTTTCGCAGAGCGATTGTATGCAGGCGGTGGTGGGCGACGAGGCTGCGATAATGCGCGCGGGACTTGGTGTGTTCACGCCCGGAACGGCCTTGGCCAGCGAGGACGGGTTGGATTTGGTGCGCGGGCCGCGCGACATGGAACTGACCCGGCGCCTGGTGCGTGAGAGCGGGTATCAGGGCGAGACGGTGGTGCAACTGGTGCCCACCGACTCCCAGCCGCTGTTTGCGTGCAGCAACGTTGTGGTGGATGTGATGCGACAGGCCGGACTCAAGGTCGATTTTCAGGCCATGGATTTCGGGACCGTGCTGAAACGCCGCAACTTTGGCGGCAATCAATCAGGGTGGAGCTGCTATACGGCCAATATCAACGGACTGGCCTACGCTCAGCCGGGCACCCATTATTCCCTGCTGGCCAACGCCCCTGACCCTGAGATTGAGCGGCTGACCGACAGTTGGTTCGGCGCGGCAGATCTTTCGGCCCAGAGTTCGATTGCCAGACAGATCCAGCGACGCTTTCTTGACGCGCCGCCATTCCTGCCGTTGGGCCAGTATTTCAGCCCTCATGCCTTTCGGACTGGGGTGACTGGGTTCACGCCATCCTATCTGACTTTGTTCTGGGGCCTACGGAAAGCATAGGTTGCCGTTGGCAGCCTGGAAACAAGCTGATGGCCAGTCAATGTGATGTTCAGGCAGCGCGATCCTGTCGTCGCATCTCCACGGCAAACGTATCGGTGATGTGGCGGGCCAGCAGGTCCGTCACTGGCTGGGCGGCTTCGGCGCCCTTGAGCAGCAATATCCGGAAATCCGGCAGTTGGGGCAGGCCTTC
>CAITEF010000340.1 GCA_903891315.1 uncultured Rhodospirillales bacterium
GGTTCACGACACTAGAGCCGGGCGCATCAGGACGGCTATTTGCCGTCCTGATAGACGTGGAAGCGGGCGTAGAGATACATCAGCAGGCCGATGCCCACGATCCAGATCCCGGTGCTGACGAAGAAGGTCTGCTGCGCCTGATAGAAATAGGCGAGCTTGATGTCGTCCAACTGCGCGAGATTGGTGCCATCAGCAGTCGGCCATTGGCGCGATGTGATGCGGAATTCGAAGATCATCGCCAAAATCGGCCCACCAACCACCCAGGCGACCAGGGCGATGGCGGAGAGTTGCTCAGAGAGACTGGTTTCGCCGGGGACATGCGATGAATGCAGACTCGGCGTGATGGAAGACATCGGAACCTCCTGTCGGGACGGGGCCACGCAAAGGTCAGGGCGGTTCGCCGATTGTAGATAAGCGCTGCGGCATTTCCGCCTGGCACCCTTTCAGGCTCTGCCGATGCGGTTCCAGAGGCATTGATCTGGATCAAATTGCGCGGGCGCTGATGCTCAGAACCGGGTCGGCGAAAACGCCTCTGGCACCGCCCGCCCAGACAGCGCATCGGCCACCAACCGTCCCGTTTCAGGCCCACTTGCCAGCCCAACATGGCCGTGGCCGAACGCGTGAACCACACCCGAGACACGCATCGACGTGCCGATCACCGGCAGACCGTCCGGCGTCGAAGGACGATGGCCCATCCAACTGCCGAGCCGGTCCATCGGCAGACTCGGGAAGGCGTGGCGCAAATGGTCGAGCAGCACTTCTGCCCGCGCCCAATTCGGCTTGGCCGAGATGTCTGCAAGTTGCACCTGACCAGCGGCACGCAGGCCATGTGCCATCGGGGTCAGCGCCATCTTGCCGTCATGCGGCATGATCGGCGTGCGCGGCCCGATCTCGGAGGCAGCCATCTGCACATGATAGCCACGCTCGGAGGCCAACGGGATACGGTCCCCGACCTTGCTGGCAAGCTTGGCGGAGGCAATCCCGGCGGCAATCACCGCGCGGTCGCAGGGCAGGGTGCCAGCACTGCTCTGCACGGCCACCAGCTTGCCGCCGTCCTGCATCTCGAACCCGCTTGCCTGCCCACGCACGCGCACAGCCCCCAAACGTTCGGCGTGTGCGGCCAGGGCTGCAACATATCCGCCGGGATCGGAGCAATGCGCGCCCGCATCGACGCGGATCGCAAACCGATAATGCGGGTCGAGATCCGGCTCGGCGGTGGCGAGTTCGTGGTCATTCAGCTCGACCCAAGTCACCCCGTTCATCCGCCGCAGCTTCCAAGCCAACGCCTCGGCCAGAAACGCGGCGCGGCTGGAATAGGTGTAGAGCAGGCCGCGCCGCTCGATCAGGTGCGACGCGCCAGCTTCCAATGCCAGAGCCATATGCCGATCCGGCGCGTCGCCCATCAACAGGTTCAGGCTGCGGGCGGTTTTGGTCACTTTCGCCTCGGTCGCCCCGGCCCAAAGAAACCGGATCAGCCAAGATGACAGCGAGGGCAGCGCCCGCCAATCGATGGTCAGCGGGCCGAGCGGATCGCGCAGATAGCCCGGCACCTTCCGCCACAATCCAGGCATCGACATCGGAATGATCGAGGCCGGGCTGATCCAGCCGCCATTGCCGTAGCTCGCCGATTGGACGCCGCCGGGCTCGCCGGGCTCCAGGATCGTCACCTCCCAACCATCACGCAGCGCCTCGATGGCCGAGCAGACCCCGATAATACCGCCGCCGATGATGACCACGCGCCCGCTCATGCCGTCTGCGCCAGACGCAACTCAAGCCGCGTCGCACACAAGGTCAGCGGATAGAGGATGAGGAAATACACCACCGCCACCATCGTGTAGGTCTCCAGCGGTCGATAGGTCGCAGAGGTGATCAACTGGCCTTGATACAGAATATCCGGCACCGCCAACACCGAGACCAGCGAAGTGTTCTTCAGCTGCAGGATGCTCTGATTGACCAAAGGCGGCAGCATACGGCGCAACGCCTGCGGCAAAACCACTTTCCGCATCAACGCCAAAGGCCGCAGACCGAGCGCGCGACCAGCATCCCACTGGCCCTGCTCAATGGAGACGATGCCGCCACGGATGATCTCGGCGTAGAACGCCCCGCCATAGAAGGCGAGCGTGATAATCGCCGCCTGCGAGGGCGAGAGTTCAACGCCCACCAACACCGGCAGGGCGTAATAGACCCAGATCAGCTGCACCAGCAGCGGCGTGCAGCGGAAAATCTCGATCAGCGCCACCAGCGGGGCCGAGACCCAGCGCCGCTTCGTCATCCGCCCCAACGCGATAAGCGTGCCGACGAGCAGGCCGAGGATCACGGTCAGCAGGGTGAAGCCGATGGTCACGCCGACGCCCTTGGCGATCAGCGCCTGATATTGCCAGAGGAAGTGGAAGCTCCACTCGTAATTCACGCGTGCAGCCCCGCGATCAGCCCGGCATGGAAGCCGTGGCCGAGGGTGAGGATGTCGTAGACCGCCAATCCGGTGGCGCGGGCAATATCGGCGGAAAAGGGCGGCAGGTTGGTGCACTCCAGAACGATGGCGGCAAGATTGCCAACACAGTTCTGCAATTGTCGTGCTGCGTCCACTGCTTCTTGCCGCAACGCGTCTGGATCGTAGTCGGCCCCGCCTTCGATCATCGCGTGAAATGCCCCATCTTTGGGGAGCCCGACAACAGGCGTGTTGGGATCAGCACCGACGCCCAGAAAATGGGCGGGGCCGAGTGCGTCGGAATCGTAGGTGATCACGCCAACCGGGCCGGTCAGGCGGGGGAGCTGCAACAGGCTCGACGTCGCAATCGGAACCCGACTACGCAACGCCAATTCCGGTTGCAGCGCTGCCAGAAACCCGCAGGAGGTGATCAGGCCGATGGCTCCCTGATCGGCAAGCGCATTTCCTGTCTCGGCGAATAGATCAACCAGCGTTTCGGGATTGTCCCGCACCAC
>CAITEF010000341.1 GCA_903891315.1 uncultured Rhodospirillales bacterium
ATCACCTGCACATCCGAATTGGAGCGGACCACACAGCCGCCGGTGTTCAGGCCCGAACCGCCATTGAGGTTCACACCGAGAACCGTGCCGGGGGAGTTCTCCGTGGCAAGGCCGACCACGCAAGGTTGCGGCGTGCTCGTCGAGACCTGGACCAATTCGGCCCAGGCGGTGGACGTGAGCGTCAGATTGCCGGATCCGATGAACAACGACGCCAACACGGGCGTGACGGTGCGATGCACGATGACCTTGAATGCCTGATCGCTGCTTGACCTGATGCCGCTGACCAACTGCGCGCTGGCGTAGCTGTTCGACAAAGTGTTCGTGCCGGCATTCCAGCTTCGGGTGGCAGCACCGATTCCGTTCAACTCGGCGACGTTGAGGGCCGCCGCCGCGGCTGTTTGGGTCGATGCGCCATTGCTCAGCACCTTGGCCGCGGCCAAGGCCGCCATGTCGGCGGCGCGCTGCAACTGAACGCTCTGATAGGTCCAGGCACTGGCCTCGACACCCAAGCCAATGGCCCCAATCAGCGCCGGAAGCAGAAGTGCGGTGACGAGCGCGACAGCGCCGCGCTGGTCGTCTTGAAGGCTGCGCCTCGGGCCGTGTAGCTCAGCGCAGGAGACGAAAGGCGGCCAGCGTCGCCGCGGCGTCCGCATCGGACATCTCCTCTCCTAGAATCCGCCTGGCTTCGGTCTCCCGACCGGCCAGTTGCAGCGCCAAGGCGAAATCATCGCGCTCGCGGCGGTTGGCCGTGCCGTCATTGGCCAAAGGCTGCAGCATCGCCACCGCAGCACTGGCATCGCCGCCAAGCGCGAGCGAGAGGCCGAGATCGACACTGGCTTCGCGCAGCCCCGGTTGCACCGCCAGCGCTGCGCGATAAGCCGATTGCGCCTTGGCGTGTTGGTTCTGCAGATCACAGGCCACACCGAGGCCGGTCAGCGCCAGGGCGTCGCTCGGATGGGCCGCAAGGACCTGACGGAAGGTTGCCTCAGCCTGGGCCGGATCGCGACGCAGTTGGATCATTCCCAGGCCAATTCCCGACCGCGTTTCGCCGGGGATGATCGCCAAGGCGGCGTTGTAGCTTGCTGCGGCCTCGCGGTCACGGCCAAGCGCGCGATACGCGTCGCCTTGCCGCGCAAGGGCGAGGGCGTTGTGTGGGTCCTGCTTGACCTGCTCCATCGATACTCTCAACGCCACATCCGGCATGGAGGCCTGCATCGCGGCGCTGATCACCCTGTCGGAGGAATTGCCGCCGGTGATGACTTGCTTGCCGCCGCCATCTCCACCGGCGCAGGCGGCGAGGGTGAGCAAGAGCAACAGGCTTGGGACATGAGGGCGCATGGCTAGTTCCCGAATTGTCGGCTGACCTGCACGATCGCCGGACCGCCGACGACCATGAACAGGCTGGGCAGAATGAAGATGATCATCACCACGGTGAGCAGAGCTGGCAGTCGGCCCGCTCGTTCTTCGAAGCGTGTCAGCATTTCCTGGCGCATATCGCTGGCCAGACCGCGCAGGCTGGGGCCGAGCGGGGTGCCGTATTGCAGTGTTTGGATCAGCGTGCTTGCCAGCCTGCGCAGGCCGACGAGTCCGCTGCGCTCGCCGAGATTGGTGAAGGCAACACGGGCTGCGTTCTAGATGTGCATTTCATTCGAGGTCAGCGTCAGCTCGGCGCCCATCACCGGATGGATCACCGCGATCTCGTTGCCGACGCGGGCGAGGGCGGGCTCTAGGCTGAGGCCGGATTCGGTGCACATCACCAGCATGTCGAGCATGTCGGGAAGGCCGCGCTCGAGGGCGGCGTGGTAGCGCTTTCTGCGCCAACCCAGCAGCCAATCCGGCAGCAACAGCCCGACCACGGCAAGTGCCACCACCACCAGCGTCGTCTTGCTGCCGCCAGCCACCAGCAGGCTGGGCATGATTGCCGCACCGAGAAGCGGCAATGTGATTGCGAGGATGATCTTGGCCCCCACGAAGAATCCCACCGCGTTCGAATGCCGCCACCCGGCAGCACTCAACTGGGCACGGATCCCTGTCAGCGCCTTGCCAGAGAGCACACCGCTGGCAGCCACGACATGCCCAAACCGGCTGATCCCGTCGAGGATCCGTCCCGAAACATTGCCGGCCTCGGCAGTGCTTGTCTGCCGTCCGGCGCGAAGTTCCGAAAGGCGGCGGGTTATACGGTCCTGTCGTGCCGTCCGTCGCAGTGCCAACCCCGAGATTGCGGCGATCAGCAACAGGCCAAGCAGAACCGCCACACGCAGATCGGGGATGGCAAGAAGGGCTGCGACGTTCATGACACACTGCGCCGGATGACAACATGCATGGCCAGCAACCCGGTTCCCAGGCTCGCCACAGCCATGGCCAGAATGCGTTCGCCTTTCGGGTCGGTGAACATCACCGAAATGTAAGACCAGTTGAACAGCGACATCCCGCCACCGGCCAAAATCGGCAGCGCGGCAAGGATCATCGCGCTGGTGCGGGCTTCCGAGGCAAGTGCAATCGCCCGGTCCTTGGCCGCAACCCGTTTGCGGATGGTCTCGGCCAATGAATCGAGTGTCTCGCTGAGACGTCCGCCGGTCTGCGCCTGCACGGACAATGCGGTGGCAAAGAAATGGTATTCGGCCAGCTCGGTTCTGGAGGCCAGCCGGGCAAGCGCTTCGTTGATCGGCATTCCGATGGCAAAATCGCCCACCACGATCGCGAATTGCCCAGCCGTGGGTTGCGGGCATTCGCGGGCCAGAACCCGCACGGCATCGGTGAGCGGCAGCCCGGCCCTGACCGACCGCATCAACATGCCGAGGGCCTCCGGAAATTGCAGCAGCAGGTTTGCGTCGCGCTTGGCCCTCGCCCAGGCGAAACTCCACCGCATCGCCGCCAGCGCCAAGATCGGCCAAGCCAGCCAGCCGATTGGACCGAGCAGATTCATCGCCAAGGTCGTCAGCAGACGTCCGACCAGGAGCGAGCCCAATAGAATTGCCCACCACGCCGGTGGGTATTCCGCGGGTCGCCGCACATCGAACCCCGGCAGGGCGGCGAAATGGTCGAGCATCGTGATTTTGTGGCGGCGCTCGGCGGTGCGCAGCAATGATCGCAGCGCAATTTTCCGGCTGCGCAATTGTGCGCTCGTGGCCTTGGCCAGCCTGTCATTGAGGGTCTTTCGCCGCCGCAGATCACGTTCGACCAAAAGGCAGCTCAAGCCCAGCCCGGTCAGTAAGGCAAAGGCGATGGCGAGCATGAAGAGTGGTGAGAAGATCATTTGGCCGCTGCCTCCAACGCCGCCATCCAGTCGCGCTCGACGCCGAAATATTGGAGCCGGTTGACAAAGGCCGGGCGCGCCCGCGTCGATGTGTAATGCCCAACCAGCCGCCCATCGGCGTCCTCGGCGTCTACCGTGAAGCGGAAGATGTCGGTGAGCAGGATAACGTCGCCTTCCATGCCGCAGACTTCGGTCACCTGCGTCACCCGTCGGCCACCATCGCGTTGGCGCTCGACCTGGACGATCAGATGGACAGCGCCGTTGATCTGCGTGCGGATCGACAATGACGGCAGGCCGAGTTGGCCCATCTGGACCATGTTTTCCATGCGCGTCAGCGCGTCGCGGGCGGAGTTGGCATGGATGGTGGACATGCTGCCGTCATGGCCGGTGTTCATCGCCTGCAACATGTCGAACGCTTCAGAGCCGCGCACCTCGCCGATGATGATCCGGTCTGGACGCATACGCAGGGCGTTGCGCACCAGATCGCGCTGGGTGATCTCGCCATTGCCCTCCAAATTGCTTGGCCGTGTCTCCAATCGGACCACGTGGGGCTGCTGCAGTTGCAGTTCGGCCGCGTCCTCGACGGTGACGATGCGCTCGTCCGACGCGATCATATGTGACATCGCGTTGAGCAAGGTGGTCTTGCCCGAACCGGTGCCGCCCGAAATGATCACGTTCAGCCGACACATGGCGGCAATTTCCAGCACGCGCGCCACTGGCTTGGTCATCGCGCCGAACCCGATCAGGTCGGAAAAACCGACGGCTTTCTTGCCGAATTTGCGGATCGAGACATAGGGGCCGCCAAGGGCGATCGGGTGCAGGACGATGTTGACGCGCGAGCCGTCTTTCAGGCGCGCATCCACCATCGGGCTGGATTCATCGACACGTCTGCCGACATCGGCGGCGATCCGTTGGCAGACATTGGTCAGATGCGCCGTGTCGCGGAAACGAACGGGGGCCAGTTCCAGCTTGCCACGTCGCTCGACAAAAATCCGGTCCGGCCCGTTGATCAGAATGTCGTTGACGGTTGCGTCGCTGAGCAACGGCTCAAGCGGCCCGAGGCCCAGCATGTCCTGCACCAATTCCTCAGCCAGCCGGGACTGCTCGCGCGCATTGAGCTGAATGCGGCGGTCGGTGGCGATTTCCGCGATCAGCTTCTCGACCAGCGGAGCAAGGTCTTGCGCACTGGTTGCGGTGACCGCAGCAGGATCAATACGCGCCAGACAATGTGCGCGCAGATCCGCAATGGCCCGCTCTGCCGAGATATCCTGCCCACCGATGGAGGGCAGCTCCGAGACGCTCGGCGGTGGACTTGCCGGCGACGACCTCGGGAGGTCGGCATCATTGATGGCAGCGTTTGCTGCACGGTTGCGACCAAAAACCGGCTGTACGACTGCTCTCACCACACCCTCCACCACGGTCGCTTGGCCTGCTGGCCAGCCATTGCGAGGGGCGAATCGAGCACGCGGACATAGGCGGTCTGCCGGGCCAGCTCTGCAATTGCGCGGGAGAATGGGTTGCGCCCGTCGGCGGATGCCTGACCGATGCTGGCGGCATTTTCGACCAAGCGCGGCATGTCGGGGATGACGACCTCGACCTTGAGGTCAAGGGTGTGCTCCACCTGCTCCTGGCTCAAACCGCCGCGCATGCCGACGCGATTGAGTACCACGAGCGGGCGGCCGTGTTGGTGGGGGCCGGGCGGCAGGGCGAGCAAACGCTTGGTGTCGCGCAGCGAGATCAGCGTGGGATTGGTGACGATCACCCGCTGATCCGCCATGTCCAGCAGGTCAGAATACAGCGGCAGCGCGTGCGCCGGGGTGTCAGCGACGATAACCGCATAGCGTGCGCACAGCGCATCCAGCAATGCGCGTGCACAGCCATCGGCATAGGCGACCCGGTCCGTCAGCCGCACTTCGCCAGCAAGCACGTGCAGCCGGTCGGCCACTGGGGTGGCTGCCCGTTCGACGAACAGGGTGTCGATCCGCTCCGGCGCTTCGAGCGCCACGCGCAGGCCGTTGCCGGTGGTGGAGTCGAGCAGCATCGCGGCACTGCCGAGATGCAGGTCGGGGTCGAGCAGAACAGTGTGACGATTGGCCTTGACCCCGAAATGCCAGGCGAGATTGGCGGCAATCGTGGTGGCACCCACACCGCCACGACTGCCGGTGATGCAGATGGTTCGGCCGGTTGCGATGTTTTCCAGTGGAATCAGCTCATCGCTCAACAGCGGCAGGAAATGCCTGCGGACGGTGTCTCGGTTGAACGGTTTGGGCAGGTATTCCTTTACGCCGAGGCCGCGCGTGACTTCCCGATAGAACTCAACACTGGCGTTTTGACCCACCGCGAGCACTTGAACGCTGGGCTCGATCACCTCGGCCAACTCGGCAAGCTCGGAGAGCGCCGAATCTCCGTCGGACAGATCGATGATCAAGGCCAGCGGGCTGGGCATCTTGCGCAGCGCGGTGATGGCGTGGCGCAGATTGCCGCGATGGAAATCGCCCGCGCCCTGCAACCACTCCGTCAGCCCGTCGCGAATTGCATCCTCGGTGGCGGCGTCTGTCGAGAATACGACCAGTCGCGCCCGGTCATGCCGCCCCGCCGTGCTTTCTGGGCCCGCCTCACGGTCAGAAGCGACGCCATTTGGGCGACTGCGGCGATCAATGGCGATCTCGCTCATGGTTGGCCTCCGGCGGAGGTGCTGGCTTGGCCCATGGAGGAAATCGAACTGGCCGGCAGCGGAACTGAGCGGTCATGTCGTAGTCGGTCGATTGCGTTTGCTGCGTTCTGTGCGTCGTGGGTGCTGGTCCCGCGGCCCTGCGTGAGATCGGATGGCAAAGCGATCTGGGCTTCGAAATTTGCCTTCGGTGCCCCATCGGGCCGCCAGAGAACTGCGTCACCACCGGCGGGAATGCCACGATATTCGTTCCAATGCGTGCAACCTCCCAGCGTGAGCAGGGCGACGCCTGTCAGAATGAGGCGGAGCGTTGGGGGTGACGGCGAATGATTGGTGTTCATGGCAGTTCAAACCCCGCGTCTCCGCGAACCGGCCCAAAGGACCGACCGGTGCGGCGGCTGAGCATCGCCTCGATATCACCGGCCACCGACTCAATGTCCCCCGGCAGCCGCAACGCGTTGGGCGAACTCGTGGGGTCGATCAGGTAAGGGGTGACGATGATGACCAGTTCGGTCTCGTTGCGCTGAAAGCCGTTCGAGCGGAACAATTCGCCCAGGATCGGCACGTCGCCCAACATCGGCACGTAGCTGGCCATGGTCGAGGAATTGTATTGCAGCAATCCCGCGATGGCGAAGCTCTGACCGCTACCCAGTTCCACCGTGGTGTCCGCCCGTCGCACCGTCAGCGCCGGCACCTGGATCGAGCTGTTGCCCGCCGAAATCTGCACCGCACCCTGCTGGGTCAACTCGCTGACCTCGGGGCGGACGCGCAGCCGGATCTGGCGCTCGGAGACCAC
>CAITEF010000342.1 GCA_903891315.1 uncultured Rhodospirillales bacterium
CCATCCCCCTGCTTGCCACTGGCGGCAACGACCGGATCAGCGCGCTGCATGTAGCCGAAGGCAATGATGGTCTGGCGCCAAAGCCCGGCAACGGCACCCAGGTCGCTGAAGCCAATGACGGACTGGCGCCAAAACCCGGCAACGGCACCCAGTTCGCTGAAGCCAATGACGGTCTGGCGCCAAAGTCCGGCAACGGCACGCAGTTCGCTGATGTCAGCTACTCCGCTGACACCCAGCAATCAGCCGCTTAATTCGCTGACATAACGCCCGCAAGGCCGGTGGCCGCGTTCCTTTATGGGGCGCGCCCACCGGCCTTTGTGCGTACCCCACATGGCGAAGCACAGGTGACTGCGCTAGAGCGTATTTATGCTTAAAGGAATTCTCACCGTCGGCGGCTGGACCATGGGCAGCCGCGTGCTCGGTTTTCTGCGCGACATGCTGATGGCGGCCCTGGTCGGCGCAGGCCCGTTGGGTGACGCCTTCGTGGTGGCCAATCGGCTGCCCAACATGTTCCGCAGCCTGTTTGGCGAAGGCGCGTTCAACGCGGCGTTCGTGCCGGAATTCTCCGCCATGCTGGCCAAAGGCGGGCCTGATGCCGCCCGACGATTTGCCGAACAAGTATTCGGCGTGATGTCATTCTGGCTGATTGCGCTGACCTTGCTGGCCGAACTCGGCATGCCCGGCATCATCGCCCTCCTCCAGCTCGGCAGCACCGACGCCCCCGCCCACCGCGCCTTGGTGGTCGATCTCGCCCGCATCACCTTTCCTTACATGCCGCTGATCTGCCTCACCGCCCTGCTCTCTGGCGTGCTGAACGGGCTGGACCGCTTTGCCGCCGCTGCCGCCGCCCCCATCATCTACAATCTCACCTCCATGGCTTTCATGGTCGGCCTTATCGGTCTGGTGCCGACGCCCGCGCATGCTTTGGCCTGGGGCGTCAGCGCCTCCGGCGTGTTTCAATTGGCGCTGGTCGCCTGGGGCACCTGGCATTCCGGCATGGCGCTGCATCTGGTCCGCCCACGTCTGTCGCCCGAGGTGATCCATTTGCTGCGCCGCATGGCCCCCGGCTTGCTGGCCGCTGGCGTCACCCAAATCAATCTCAGTCTGGATGTGGTGATCGCCAGCTTCCTGCCCACCGGCACGCAATCGGCGCTATACTACGCCAGCCGGCTGAACCAATTGCCGCTCGGCATCATCGGTGTGGCCATCGGCACCGCCATGCTGCCCAGCCTGTCGCGCCAAGTGATCGCGGGCGACGACAGCCAAGCCCGCACCACGCTGAACCGGGCGCTCGAATACGCCATGGTGCTCACCTTGCCAGCCGCTTTGGCGTTGGCAACGGTTCCTGTGCCAATCATGTCGGTGCTGTTTGAGCGCGGGGCGTTTGACCATCAGGCAGCCTTGATCTCCGGCCAAACCCTGTCCGCCTACGCCGTGGGCCTGCCCGCCTGGGTGCTGATCAAAGTGCTGGTGCCCGCTTTGTTCGCTCGCGGAGACACAAAAACGCCGATGCGTCTGGGGTTGATGTCCGTCGCGCTGAACATTGCATTAAATGTCGCCTTCATGCGCCCATTGCAACACATGGGACCCGCCTTGGCTGGCTCCGTTGCCGCGTGGTTCAATGTGGCGGCCTTGCTGATCGTGCTGCACCGTCGCACCTATTTCGTAGCCGACGCCCCCTTGCTGCGCCACGTCCCCCGCATGGCGTTGGCCGCAATCGCCATGGTGGCGGCCTTGCTGCTGCTGCAACCGTTGGTGTTCGACGGCCTCATCGGCGTCTGGCGCTGGGCCGGGTTGGCGGGCTTGATCGCAGGCGGTGCGGCCGCCTACGGCATTGCAGGCGAGCTGATCAGCGCATTTCACCTGCGCGAACTCGCCCGCTCCCTGCGACGCAGGCGAACCCCG
>CAITEF010000343.1 GCA_903891315.1 uncultured Rhodospirillales bacterium
CAATGGCGCTGCGGATCGAGGAGAGTGGGTTCTTGATCTCGTGCGCCACATCGGCGGCAAAGCGCTCGATGGCGTCCATCCGCGTCCATAACGCCTCGGCGGAATCGGCAAGCGCACGCGCCAACTGGCCCACCTCGTCACGCCGTATTACCAGATTTTCCGGCACCGCACCTGTCCGCCCGCCACCCTCGCGCATCGCCGCCGCAGCCCCGGCCAGACGCAAAATCGGTCGGGCGATGGTCAGCGACAGATACCAGGACAACATCACCGTCAGCCCCAAGGCGAGAGCAAACAGGGCCAGGATGGAGAGCCGCACGGCGAGCACGCTGTCATCCACCTCGCGCGCCTCGCGGGTCAACACGACCACGCCCAAGGTGCGGCGGTTGCGTGAGACCGGTTCGGAGACCGAGATCAGCAGCCGATTGTCGTCGCCTCGGCGGATATAGGGCGGGATCAGACGGCCCGGTGTGGCGGCATTGCGCTTGAGTTCCTCGCGCACATCCGGCGACCAATCGGTGCCCGCCGGTTGCTGGCCGAGATCGAGCAGCGAGACCTCGGCCTTGTGTGGCAGCAGCGAGAGCAGGTCGTCGTAGACTTGGCCCACCAGATTGGCGAGCCGCCCACGGTCGACCGCTGGTTGCAGCGGCTCGATGATCACCGCACCACCTGCGCCTTCACGAACGCGGGTGTCGGCGAGCACCTCGCCCTCCGGCGAGAACAGCCTTGCCTGGGCGTTCGGTGTCGGCTCGGTCAGGCCATGCAGCAGCGGGCGGGCGAGATCGGGGACGACCCGCGGATTGTCGGGCGTCTCCTCGCGCACGGCGGCTTCGGAGAGTGCGCCGGCAAAAATGCGGGCCTGTTCACGCAGCGTGGTGACTTCGGCCTCAAGCAGTCCGTTCTGATATTGGTCGAGATACAACAGGGCGGCGAGCAGCAAGGCGAGCGGCAGCAGGTTGACCAACAAAATCCGGCGCAGCAGCGGCGACAGGAAACGCCCGCGCGTCTCCCCCGGCTCCAGATCGAAGCGCAGTGAGGTCAAAAAGTTGGGAGTGCCTTCCGGCATCCGCTCATACTTCCTTATAACGATAGCCGATGCCGTACAGCGTCTCGATATGGTCGAACTCGTCGTCCACCGCGCGGAACTTCTTGCGCACCCGCTTCACATGGCTGTCGATGGTGCGGTCATCGACATAGATATTGTCGCCATAGGCGATGTCGATCAGCTGATCGCGCGATTTCACCATGCCCGGTCGGGCGGCGAGCGCCTTGACCAGCAGGAATTCCGTCACCGTCAACGCGATGTCGCGGCCCTTCCAGTGGCATTGATGCTTGGTCTCATCGAGCACCAACTCGCCGCGCACCATCACCCCGGTGGGGGCCGCTCCAGAGCCCTCGGCGCGCGAGGTCTCGTTGCGGCGCAGCAACGCGCGGATGCGCTCGATCAACAGGCGTTGGCTGAACGGCTTCTTGATGTAATCGTCGGCACCAAGGCGCAGACCCATCAGTTCGTCCACCTCCTCGTCTTTCGATGTCAGGAAGATCACCGGCAATGCGGTGCGGGTGCGCAGGCGTTGCAGCAACTCCATCCCGTCCATGCGGGGCATCTTGATGTCGAGCACCGCCAGATCGACAGGGCGCGCGGTGATCCCCTGCAACGCGCTTTCGCCGTCGGTATATGTCCGAACCGTGTAGCCCTCCTGTTCGAGGGTCATCGAGACGGAGGTGAGGATGTTGCGGTCGTCGTCGACCAGCGCGATGGTCTGTTTCATGGCAGCGGCCCCTGTTGCGACACCTGAATGCCACAAGATTGTGGCCTAAAGAGGAAAAAAGGCGAACACATTATGGCAGACACGCCGAACAGCGAGCCCAACATTCCCGCGAGCGCCATCGCCCCCGGCCCCGAACCGTCCTGGCAGTCCCGCCAATTGCTGCGCGCGGCGCGTGCCGGGATGCTGGGCACGCAGAAGGACGGCCAGCCTTTCGTCTCGCTCGTCACCCCCGCCTTGGCACCGGATGGCTCGGTGCTGATGTTCCTCTCGACCCTCTCCGAGCACACCCGCCAGCTCAAGGCCGAGCCGCGCTGCTCGCTGATGGTGATGGGGGAGGCCAGCAGCGCCAATCCGCAAACCGCGCCGCGTGTGACTCTGACGGGGCTTGCCGAAATCGAGCCCGACAAGGCGCTGAAATCGCGTTGGCTGGCAGTCCATCCTTACGCGCAGCTTTACGCCGAGTTCGGCGATTTCGCGCTGTGGCGCATCCGCCCGGTTGCCGCCCAGTTGGTTGGCGGATTCGCCCGCGCCTTCCGTCTCAAGGCCAGCGATATCGCTCCCGATCCGGTGGCGATGGCCGCGATTGCGCAGGCCGAGGCGGACATCATCGCGCATTGCAACGCCGACCATCCCGACGCGATGGCGCTCATCGCCGGTGAGGCAGGCTCCTGGCTGATGGTGGCCTGCGACGTTGATGGCTGCGATCTCGCATTGCAGGCGGAACAGTCCAGAGTGAAACGGATCGCATGGTCTGGCCCGGTCAATGATCCTGCTGCAGTGCGGCAAGAATTGGTGGCGTTGACCAGGGCGGCGCGTCAAGCAACGTCAAGCGATTAACTTTCCTGTGACATCAG
>CAITEF010000344.1 GCA_903891315.1 uncultured Rhodospirillales bacterium
GGTCTCGTCAAACGTCGGAGTCGCTGTATCGCGACGCTCCTCCATTTTGATGACGTGCCAGCCGAACCGGCTGTTCACCGGCTTTTGGCTGACATCGCCTGCATTGAGTGCCGCCACGGCTTTCGACAGGGCTAGCAGCACCTTGCTCACCTTGACGAAGCCGACATCCCCGCCTCGACTGGCAGTGGCGTCGTTGGATTTCTCGCGCGCGATGGCAGCGAAATCACCGCCGGCGGCGAGTTGGGTGATGATCGCCTGTGCCTCGGCCTCGGTGGCCACCAGGATTTGGCGGACATGAACCTCTTCCTCGCCCGGCTTACCAGCGATCTCGGTGTCGTATTTCTTTTTGATCGCAGCATCGGTCACCTGCTGCTGCACGTCACGCGCGAGCAGCGCCGAAATCAGCGCGCGATCAGCAGCGTCGATCATCGTGCGCGCCACTTCCGGGTCTTTGTCGAGCTTGGTCTGCTTGGCCTCGATCAACAACGCCTTGGTGTCGATGACCTCCCGGATCACCGGCTCGACGATCTGCGCTCTCGGCACCTTCTGGGCCGCCGGCGGCAGGTTGCGGATCGCGCGGTTGACGTCGGAGACATGGATCTCAATGTCGTTCACCTTGGCCACCAACGGATCGGCAGGCGGCTTGGCAGCGGGCTCCGCCTTGGCCGGAACCGGCGATTGCGCGCCAGCTTGCGTGGCCAGGGACAGGGCGGCAAGGCAGGCGGCGACTGGCACAATACGATGAAAACGCGGCATAATAATCCCCTGTTCAACACGCAATCCCGGGAGACCACAAAGTGTCTCCCGGGGGTTTCAGTTAGCTCACTTCTTGGCGGGCGGCGTGGCCGTGTCGACCGGCTTGATCAGCGAGCCGTCCTGCGGATTGTAGCGTTCCACCTTCACCTGGGCGCGGGCAGCGGACACCGTCTTGGAGATGCCGTCCTCGATCATCTGCTGGCGCAGTTGCTCCTGCACCTGCTCGAACGTCGGCGCGGGTTCCTGACGGTGCTCCTCCACCTTGATCACGTGCCAGCCATAGCGGGTCTGCACCGGGGTGGCGGAGACTTCGCCGGCCTTGAGCGAGAACGCCGTCGCGGAGAATTCCGGCAGCATGTCGCCAGCCTTGAAGAAACCGAGATCGCCACCGCTGGCAGCCGAACCGTCGGTGGATTTGTCCTTGGCAATGGCGGCGAAATCACCACCGGCCTTGAGCTTGGCGATGATGTCCTTCGCCTCGGCTTCGGTCTTGACCAGAATGTGGCGGGCGTGAACCTCTTCCTCACCCGGCTTGCCGGCGATCTCGGCGTTGAACTTGGCGTGGATTTTCTCGTCGGTCAGAGTCGGGCCGACATCGCGCGAAATAATCGCTGATTGCAGCTGACGCTCGGCGGCGATCTGCATGGTGCGCGCGACCAACGGGTTCTGATCGAGCTTGTCCTTCTTGGCGGCGATCACCAGCGCCTTGCCGTCGATCGCCTGATCGAGCAGCTGTGGAAAGAGCTGTTGCGGCGGCAGCTGGCGGGCTTCCGGGGGCAGCGACTGCGCGAGAATGTTGAGATCCGACATATGGATCTCCTGGCCATTGACCTTGGCCAGCAGCGGGTCCGCCGAAGGCTGCGGGGCTGCGGCGGGCTTGGCCGGGGTGGCTTGAGGGGCCGGGGCAGTGGCAGGGGCCTGGGCCTGCGACGCCGCGGAGGCGAGCGCAAGTCCGGCAAGCGTGGCCAGAGCCACCGCGTTCTGTGAAAGCCGCATCTGGGTTCCTTCGTTATTGCAAGATCATGGCTGATGCCATGTCCGGTCTCAAGAATGGCGCTGCGGCATGGCTGGGAACGCCGGAGGCGGAATTGACCCGGTGGGGTCGCGGTCCTATCTCACCTCGACGTCAGTCCGTGTAAGGCCCATCATGTTCGCAAGCATCGCCCGTGCCGTATTTGGCACCGCCAACGAACGCTCGCTGAAGGCGTATCAGAAGCGTGTGCCGCAGATCAATGCGCTGGAGCCGCGCATGCAGGCGATGTCGGATGACGAATTGCGCGGGCAGACCGCCGCGTTTCGCGCCCGCCTCGCCGAAGGCGAGAAACTCGAAGCCCTTCTGCCAGAAGCCTTTGCAACGGTGCGCGAGGCCGCGGTGCGCGTGCTCGGCATGCGGCATTTCGACGTGCAGCTGATCGGCGGCATGGTTCTGCACGATGGTAAAATTTCGGAAATGAAGACCGGCGAGGGCAAAACCCTGGTCGCCACCCTGCCGGTGTATCTCAACGCCCTGCCCGGCAAAGGCGTTCATGTCGTCACCGTCAACGACTATCTCGCCCGCCGCGACGCCGAGTGGATGGGGCCGATCTACAAGACGCTCGGCATGACCGTGGGCGTCGTCGAGACCCAAATGTCGCAGCCGCAGCGCCGCAAGGCCTATGCCTGCGACGTGACCTACGGCACGGCCAAGGAGTTCGGCTTCGATTTCCTCCGCGATCGCCTCCTGCTGCGGCGGATCTCCGAAGGCCAAAGCGATCTCTTGGGCGGAATGCTGGGCCATGGCAGCGAATCGAGCGAAAAGCCCGTGCAGGGAGCCGCCTACTTTGCCCTGGTCGACGAGGCCGACAGCATTCTGATCGACGAGGCCCGCACACCCTTGATCATCAGTGCCCTGCCGACCGAAGAACAGAAGTTGGAATTGGAATGCTATCGGTGGAGCGCGGCGGTCGCCAGCCAGTTCTTCGACGAGGAAGACTACGAGTTCGACCACGAGAAGAAGACGGTCGAACTGACCCGCGAAGGGCGGCAAAAGGTCCGGTTGCTCGACAAGCCGTCGGAACTGGACACCATGGGCA
>CAITEF010000345.1 GCA_903891315.1 uncultured Rhodospirillales bacterium
ATTCGTCCAGCCCGGCGTTCATGCACGAGAGCCGCGCGCTGATGTTTGATCTCGCCAAGATCGGCGCTGCTTCGCCCGAGCAGGTCGTGGAACATACCAACCCGCCGGGGGAGGAAGATATGATTGCCGACATGCGCCGCAAGGCAATTCAACAGCAGCAGCTTATCAAGGAGCACCCGGAATTGTTGGCGCAGTTTGTTAGTGGCGGAAAAGGGCGGCACAAGTAGGGGCGCCGGAACTCGCGCAAGCCGCTGCTTAAATAATTATTTAAGCACCATTTCAGAATATTTGACTTCGGCCAACCGTGCTTCTAGCGGGTGAGAGCCGGTGAGCGTGTCCCGGTTCCAACAGGAGAACAATGATGCGTGAGTTCGATGGCCGTCGCGAGAGGCGTCACGCCCGTAAGGGCAAGCGGCGCTAACCCGACCCCAAGAGGGCCGGGCCGCGAAAGCAGTCCGGCCCTCTATCGGAGGATAGATGCCACCCTTTCCGGGTGCCTTGCCGCCGGGGCTGATGGGGGGGCCGCCCAATGCGGGCGCCGCCGTCGCTCCGCATGGCACACCCGGCGCGGCCACCGCCGGACTGGGCGACGTGCGGATTGCTCTTGAGGCACTCCAGAAGGCGTTGCCGTCAATTCCAATGGGCACGGAACTGCACGAAGCGGTGCTGACCTCCGTTACCAAGATCAGCAAGCATCTGACCGAGATGCAAAATTCGCCGCAACAGAAGATGCAGCAACTTCTCCAGATGGTTGCCCGCGCTCGCCAGCAGCAGCCGAACGCGGCGCTTGCGGGCATCGCCGGCGCTCCGCCCGGTGGTCCGCCGGGTCAGCCGCCGATGCCGCCGATGCTTTCTCCGCCCCCGCCACCCCCGGCCGGCATGGCCGGTTCACCGTAGGAGCAAATTCAATGCCCCGTTTCCCGGCACCCTACAAGAACGACACCGTTCTCGACGACCCGATCATGGAGCGCATCCCCGTTCCCGGCGCCAAATTCGGCATCGGCCAGGGCACCGCGTCGCGCCCGTCCAGCATCGACGGCAACGATATGGTGATCAAGCATACCGGCGGAGAATTGGGGAAGGGCGAGTAACCCATGTCCGGCACCACTGACCCCGCCCGCGCGCAGGAAACCGCGCTTCTCGGCCTGCTGGAACAGCTTTGGGGAGATTCCGAGGTTGGTGAGACGGTGCGCAAGCGTGCCAAGGCTCTGAACCCGCAAATCCGTATCCCCGATGACAACCCTGTGGCCGTGAAGGCGCTGAACGCGCTGGAACAGACGCAGCAGAAGCTGTCGGCGCTGGAAACCCTGATTGCCGAGCGAGACAAGGAAGCCAAGCAGCGAGCTGACGAGGCTGATCTGCGGACGCGGCTCGGCCGGGCGCAGGACCGTTTCAAGCTGACCGATGATGGTCTGACCGGCACAATCAAGCTGATGCAGGAGCGTCAGATTGCGGACCCGGAAGCGGCGGCTGCACTCTACGTCGATGGTCTGCCCAAGACCAAGCCGACCACGGCGAGCAACTTCATGCCGGACAAGCTCAACCTCTACGGCACCCAGCAGAAAGACGACGCCTGGGAGAAGCTGCATACCGACCCAGACCAGTTTTTTGCTGATGTGGTGAACAAAGTATTCACCGAAATGCCAATCGGCGCCTGAGAGAAGGGATCAAGTAAATGTCCGGCACGCTTCAATCAGGCATCC
>CAITEF010000346.1 GCA_903891315.1 uncultured Rhodospirillales bacterium
AGACACCACCGCCACCGCGTCAACCAACCCATTCAACGGGTACGAGTCCGGCCCTTATTTCTGCGAGCTGACCCGAGACCGGCCCGACGATCATGGAGCCGCCGCCGCAGTCCGCGCCCGGATCGCCGCCATCGGGCTGGATGCGCTGCGCGCACGCGCCTCGGCGGCGGAGAATGATCTGATCAATCTCGGCATCACCTTCACCATCTATTCCGACAGCAACGCAATCGACCGCATCCTGCCGTTCGACTGCATTCCGCGCATCCTGACCGCCAATGAATGGCGCACCATCGAGGCTGGCGTGAAGCAGCGTGTGGCGGCACTCAACCTGTTCCTGCACGACATCTACCACAAGCGCCACATCACCAATGACGGCGTGGTGCCCGCCGATTTGGTCTACAGCAACGCGAATTATCGCCCGGAGATGGAGCAGTTCCCGGTCCGCTTCGGCACGTATGTCCATATCTGCGGCACCGATATCGTGCGCGACGAGAAGGGTGAGTTCCTGGTGTTGGAAGACAATGCCCGCACCCCGTCCGGCGTCTCCTATGTGGTGGAGAACCGCCATCTGATGAGCCGCGCCTTCCCAGATCTGTTGGCCGGGATGAAACTGCACCCGGTCGACGATTACGGCCGCCGCCTGCTCTCGGCGATGTGCGAGGTCGCACCCGAGGGGGTGGATGAGCCGCAGGTGGTTCTGATGAGCCCGGGCATCTACAACTCCGCCTATTTCGAACACGTCTTCCTCGCCCGCGAAATGGGCGTGCCGCTGGTCGAAGGGCCGGATCTGGTGGTGGAAAACGACCGGGTCTGGATGAAGACCACCGCCGGTCTGCGCGCGGTGCACACGATCTATCGCCGCATTGGCGACGATTTCCTCGATCCCACCGTCTTCCGCCCCGACAGCCTGCTGGGCGTTCCCGGGCTAATCGCTGCCTGGCGCAAGGGCAATGTCACACTGGCCAATGCGGTCGGCACCGGCGTTGCCGACGACAAGGCCATCTATGCCTATATGCCGCGCATCATCGAATATTACCTCAAGGAGACGCCGATCCTGAACAACGTGCAGACCAATATCTGCCGGGAGAAGGAGGGCCTCGCCTACACGCTGGCCAATATCGATAAGCTGGTGCTCAAGCCCGTTGGCGAATCCGGCGGCTACGGCATCACCATCGGCCCGCGCGCGACCAAGGCGGAAATCGACGTGGCGCGCGCCAGCCTGCTCGCCGATCCGCCAAACTGGATCAGCCAGCCGGTGATCAGCCTCTCAGTGGCACCGACGCTGACCGATGAAGGCATCCAGCCGCGCCATCTCGATCTCCGCCCCTTTGCCGTCACCGGCAAGGATACCTGGGTGCTTCCGGGTGGCCTGTCCCGCGTGGCGATGAAAAAGGGCTCACTGGTGGTCAATTCCTCCCAGGGCGGCGGCTCAAAGGACACGTGGGTGCTGATGGAGAACGGGATGCAGCAATCGCAATCCCAATCGCAATCGGGCGGCGGGTCGCAGTCGCAATCTCAATCCCAGGGGGGGAAACGCTGATGAGCCGCGACATGTCCCTGCTCGCCCGCTACGCCGAGAGCCTGTTCTGGATGGCGCGTTACCTGGAGCGCATCGAGAACCTCGCGCGTCTGATCGACGTGACACAGAATTTCGAAAGTCCGGGCCGCGAGGCGGAATCCTGGCAGGCGATGATCCGCATCAATGCCGACGAGGAAGGCTTTGCCGAGCGTGGCGGCGGGCTGTCGGCGGAGAATGTGAAGCGGTTCTATTTCCTCGATCGTGACAACCCAACCTCAATCCCGGCCGCGCTCGAATCCGCCCGCACCAACGCCCGCACGCTGCGCCCGCTGATCTCAACCGAGATGTGGATGCAGATGAATGTCTTCCATCGCGACATGCTCTCGCTCACGGAGGCGGATGTGACCGGCGACCAACTCTCGCGGCTGTGCGGTCGGATCAAGGAAGGTGTGCAGGCGCATACCGGCATCACCGAAGGCACCTTCTTCCGCG
>CAITEF010000347.1 GCA_903891315.1 uncultured Rhodospirillales bacterium
AGACGGCATACGAGATCGAGTAATGTGACTGGAGTTCAGACGTGTGCTCTTCCGATCTGTGGCGTTCAGCTTCATCGTGCAGGAGCCGAGCGGGATCATCGAACGGTTGAGCGCCACGTCCTTGTCTTCGAGCCGCTTGAGATAGCGCAGCATCTCGTGCTCGGCGTGGTAGGCGCTGAATACCTGTTGCGGCAGGAAGGCGCTTGCGCGTTGCAGTTCGGCCGGAACCGACGGGGTGGCGGCTTTGAGATCGCCGCCGAGAATGGTTGCGAGCGTGCTCAGTTCACCGCGCGTGACGGTCTCGTCGAGCGCGATGGCGATGGCGGTGGCGTCCACCCGACGCAGGTTGAAACCGGCATGCAGGGCGGCATGCATCACCTCATCGGCGTGTGCGCCGACATCGATGCAGATCGTGTCGAAATAGCTGCAGAAGCGCAGCCGGTGGCCGCCGTGATGCGCCGCATCGGCAAGCAGCCGGGCTTGCAGATTGACCCGTTGCGCAATCCGCTTCAGCCCCTCCGGCCCATGCCACGCGGCATAGAACCCGGCGATGACGGCGAGCAGGACCTGCGCGGTGCAGATGTTGGAGGTCGCCTTCTCGCGGCGGATATGCTGCTCGCGGGTCTGCAGGGCCAACCGCATCGCGGGCTGACCGGCGGCGTCCACGCTCACGCCAACCAATCGGCCCGGCATCGACCGCTTGAACGCGTCCTTGGTGGCGAAGAATCCGGCATGCGGGCCGCCGAAGCCCATCGGCACGCCGAAACGCTGGGCGGAGCCGACGACGACATCAGCACCCATCTCGCCCGGCGGAGTCAGGATGGCGAGGCTGAGCAGATCGGCGGCGACAATGGCAATCGCGCCGGTTGCGTGGGCCGCGTCAATTTCCGCGCGCAGATCGCGGATCTCGCCCGTGCTGCCGGGGTATTGCAGCACGACGGCGAAAGGTGCGGCGGCTTTGATCGCCGCCACATCGCCGGGCGCGAAATCCACCAGACTCTGGCGCAACGGCCACGCCCGCGTGGCGAGCACGGCGCGGGTCTGCGGATGCAGATCGGACGCCACCGCGATCACGCTGGATTTCGTCTTGGAGACGCTATGCGCCAGCGCCACAGCTTCGGCAGCGGCAGTTGCTTCATCAAGCAGCGAGGCATTGGCAATCGGCATCGCCGTCAATTCGCAGATCATCGTCTGGAAATTGACCAAGGCCTCCAACCGCCCTTGCGCGATTTCGGCCTGATAGGGGGTGTAGGCGGTGTACCAGCCTGGATTTTCTAGCACGTTGCGCAGGATCACCGGGGGCGTGATCGTGCCATGATAACCCTGGCCGATCAGCGATTTCACCCGGCTGTTCTGCTCGGCAAGCCCGCGCAACTCCGCAATCGTCGCCGCCTCATCGAGAGGCGCTGGCAGATCGAGCGGCCGCTGGCTGGCGATGCTGGCGGGCACGGTGCGCGAGGTCAGATCGGCGAGCGAAGCGGCCCCCAACGTTGCCAGCATCACCTTCTGCTCGGCGGCAGACGGGCCGATATGGCGGGCGACGAAGGAGTCGGCGGCTTCGAGAGCGGCGAGTTCCTGGAGAGCGTCCATCATGCCTCCTCCACCAGCTTGGCGTAGGCGGCGGCGTCGAGCAGGGCGTCGAACTCGGCGCGATTGGCCAGGCTCATCTTGAAGAACCAGCCCTCCGCCTCCGGGCCGAGATTCACGTTGCCGGGGCTGGATTCGAGATCGGCATTGCTCTCGGTGATCCGACCGGCGAGCGGCGCGTAGACATCGGAGGCTGCCTTCACGCTTTCCACCACGGCAACCGCCTCGCCCTGCGTCACTTCACGTCCCGGCTCGGGGAGTTCGACGAACACAACGTCGCCCAGCGCATCGGCGGCATGGGCGGTGATGCCGACGACCGCGATGTCACCCTCCAGGCGCACCCATTCATGGTCTTGTGTGTAGCGAATTTCGGTCATGGGTCTGGCCTTTCAGCGGAAATAGCGGTGGGGAACGAAGGGCATGGGCGAGACGCGCGCGGGCAGCGGCTTGCCGCGCACGATGATGGCAAGTTCGGTACCGTCGACAGCGTCAGCGGCGGGGACATAGCCCATCGCAATCGGCGCATTCAGGCTCGGCGCGAAACCGCCGGAGGTGACAACACCGATCACCGTGCCATCCGGCCGCGCAATCTCCGCCCCCTCGCGGGCAGGGGCACGGCCTTCGAGGCGCAGGCCGACGCGCAGGCGGGACGGGCCGTTGTCGAGTTCGTCGCGCATCACGAGGCCGCCGAGAAAGCCCCAATCCATCTTGCGCCGCTTGTTGATCGCAAAGGTGAGACCGGCCGCAATCGGCGAGGTGGTGGTGTCGATGTCGTGGCCATAGAGCGGCAGCCCGGCCTCTAGACGCAGCGAGTCGCGAGCACCAAGGCCGATGGCGGCGACTTCCGGCTCGGCCAACAATGCGCGGGCGAAGGCTTCGGCGCGGTCACCTGGGATGGAAATCTCAAACCCGTCCTCGCCGGTATAGCCCGAGCGGGTGGCGCGCACCCGTCCCAGCCCGATCACATCCAGGTCGGCGATATCCATGAACTTCATCGCAGCCGAAGCGGGGGCGTGGCGGGCAAACACGGCGGCGGCGAGCGGGCCTTGCAACGCGAGCAGCGCGCGGTCCTCGTGACGGGTGAGCGTGGTGCCTACGGGCAGTTGGGTCGCCACATGGGCGAAATCAGCGTCCTTGCACGCAGCGTTGACGACGAGGAACAGCTCGTCCTCGCCCACGCGCGCGACCATGAAATCATCACTGATCCCGCCGCTCTCTGTGGTGAACAGCGAATAGCGCTGACGGCCCGGCTTTAATCCAGCGATGTCGCCAGGGCAGAGCTTTTCCAGCGTGGCGATGGCGTCCGGGCCTTTGAGCGTGGCTTGGCCCATATGCGAGACATCGAACAGCCCGGCTTTGTCGCGGGTGTGCAGATGCTCGGTCAGAATGCCCATCGGGTATTGCACCGGCATCGCATAGCCCGCGAAGGGCACCATACGCGCGCCGCGTTCGCGGTGCAGCGTGTCGAGCGGGGTGGTCAGCAAGGTTTCTGACATAAAGGCTCCGGACAAGAGTCACCATGCGGCGAAATGCCACCTGGGTGACCCCCCTCTGTCACGGAACCTGAAAGATTCGGGCGCGGTTGTCGCGACCCTTTCTTCGTCGGTGCGACCAATTTTCATGGTCGGCTTTCCAGAGATCCGGCTCCCGGTCGCGGTCCTTTTGCCTGAGCGTTTCCGGGGGCCGGTTGCGCCTTCGGCGGCGGTGTCGAGCCGCTCTCTCCCGCGTGGGAAAATCCGAACCTGCGCACTCTGCCGGATCGTCTCCGCCGGAGCAACCGCGCTCTTGCGCCGAGGCCATCATTGCTGTCGTCTTTCGCCCATGGACGCCATAACTCCGGTCTTCGACGCCGAATTTCGCGCGCAATTTCATGAATTGCTGCGCTGGCGGCGGGATGTGCGCCGGTTCCGCACCGAGTCGGTGCCGCGCGAGATGCTCGACGAATTGCTGAGCCTCGCCGCCCTCGCGCCCTCGGTGGGGCTGAGCCAGCCCTGGCGATTCGTGCTGGTGGAAAGCCCGGCAGGACGTGCCGCGATTCGCGACAATTTCGCAGCTGCCAATGCCGAGGCGCTGACAGGTCAGGCCCCAGGCAAGTCGGCGCTCTATGCGCGATTGAAACTCGCCGGACTCGATGCAGCCCCTGTGCAATTCGCCCTGTTCTGCGAGCATGACCCCGCGCAGGGCCACGGATTGGGCCGCCGCACCATGCCGCAGACGCTGGCCTATTCCGCCGTGATGGCTGTCCACACAATGTGGCTCGCCGCCCGAGTGGTCGGGCTGGGATTGGGCTGGGTGTCGATCCTCGATCCGGTGGCGGCGAAATCAGCGCTCGACGTGCCGGAGGACTGGGACTTCATCGGCTATTTCTGCCTCGGCTGGCCGGAGGCAGAGGAACTGGTGCCGGAACTGGAGCGCGAGGGCTGGGAGAAGCGACGCAGCTTGGAGGTTCTGAGACGGTAAGAACCGCCTTACACCAATCATTCGACGCGTTGAAAGCATCATCAACTTCGATTGAAACTGGTCCGCCTCAACTCGTCATTGCAAGCGGAGCGCAGCAATCCATCGCGGAACTGGCTGCATCGCGATGGATTGCTGCGCTCCGCTTGCAATGACGGAGTATTACAGGTTCAGGCCAAGACGATCGCAGACTAAATCACCAACTCAATCAAGAACGGCCCGCGACGCTTGTTGGCTGCCGCGAACGCGTCGTTGAACGCGTCCATCGTCTCCACAGCCACACCCTCAACCCCCATCCCGGCGGCCATCTTCACCCAATCCAGGTCCGGATTGCCGAGGTCGAGCATGTTCATCGCTGTGGGGCCCGGATTGGCACCGACATTGAAATATTCGCCGAGCAGGATCTGATATTTCCGGTTGGCCAGAATGATCACCGTCACATCCAGCCGCTCGCGCGCCATCGTCCAGAGCGATTGCAGGGTGTACATCCCCGAGCCGTCCGCCTGGAGATTCACCACCCGACGATCCGGGCAGGCAATCGCCGCACCGACCGCCAGCGGCATGCCCTCGCCGATCGCCCCACCGCAGAGTTGCACCCAATCATGTGGCGGCGCGCCATGCATGTTGCCGTAGAGCGCACGACCGAAGCTCACGCTCTCATCGGTGATGATGGTGTTCTCCGGCATCAAGGCGGTGAGCGACTGGGCCAGTCCCTCGCTGGTCACTTTCCCGGTGGCGGGACCCGTGGTGTCGCGCGCCTGGGGCGGTGGAGCCTTGGCACCAAGCAGGTCGGCGAGGGCTGCCAGAGTGGCGGGCAGATCGTGTTCGACGCGGGCAAGCACATGCACATCTGCATCTGGTGGGGCGATGCGGCTCGGCTTGTTCGGATAGGCGAAGAACCCAACAGGGTCCTGCGCGCCGACCAGAATGACATGCTTCACCCCAGCCAAAGCGGCCACCGCCTGATCGGTCGGATAGGGGATGCGGTTGATGATGTGCCGACCGGTGCCACGCTCGATGCGCGGGTTGGAAGTCTGCGCCCAGAGTTCCACCCCGGGCATCGCCGCCGCAATCGCAGCTGCTGAGGTGATCGGGGCCGCACGCAGCGCGCCGTGACCCAGCACCATCGCCACCCGCTCGCCACGACGAATAACGCGGGCGATCTGCGCGATGATCTCCGGGCTGGCTGGCACCCGGTTCGGGCGGGGCAGTGGCACGCCGACAATCCCGCCCTCGTCCCAACACGTGTCCGACGGCAGGATCAAGGTCGCGATCTGCCCCGGTCCCTCGAACGCCGCCTGCACGGCTGACGCCGCGTCGGCCCCGACATCGACGGCACGCGACGCGGTGCGAGTCCAGCCAGAGACGGTGCGGGCGAGACCGGCCGTGTCGGCGGTCAACGGCGCGTCGAGCGGGCGGTGATAGGTCGCCTGATCACCGACGCAGTTGACCATCATCGTGTGGGCGCGACGGCCATTGTGCAGATTGGCGATTCCGTTCGCGAGACCTGGGCCGCAATGCAGCAGAGTGGCGGCGGGCTTCTCCGCCATGCGGGAGTAGCCATCGGCCGCCCCGGTCACCACACCCTCGAACAGACCGAGCACACAACGCATGCCAGGGATGCGGTCAAGTGCCGCGACGAAGTGCATTTCGCTGGTGCCTGGATTGGCGAAGCAGGTGTCCACCCCGCAGGCGAGCAGCGTGTGCACCAGAGATTCCGCACCGTTCATGAACCAACTCCCAGGCCATTTGTCGTTTTGCCCAGCCTGGACGCCGCCGCGCGCCGGTGCAAGATGGCGCAACCACTCTGAGGAAACCCGCAATGCACATTCTCTACCCCGAACGCATGTATGCCGACGACATGGTCGAGCGGGAGGTGTTCGGGTCGGATGCCAAAATCGTCATGCGCGATGCGGGCTCGCTCGCGGAACTTGCTCAGGCTGATCGCGAGGGCGTCGAAGGTCTGATGATCTTCCGCTTCTGGGCGCCGGGCGAGGAACTGGCGAAGTTTCCGAACCTCAAGGCCGTCGTGCGGATGGGCGTGGGGTATGACCGCGTCGACCGCGCTTGGTGTGCGGCCAACAACGTCCTCGTCGCCAACGTGCCGGATTACGGCACGATGGAGGTCGCCGATTCGGCGATGGCGCTGGTGCTCTCCCTGCGCCGCGGCATCGTCCTCTACCATGAAACCCAGCGCGGCCCGTCTCCCGCGCCATGGACGCAGATCGAGACCCAGTTGATCCAGCGCATGTCGGCGCAGACATTCGGCATCATCGGTCTCGGTCGTATCGGCACCGCCGTCGCATTGCGCGCCAAGGCGTTCGGGTTCGACGTGGTATTCTTCGATCCGCTGCGCCCGAATGGCAGCGATCTCGCCATCGGCGTGCGTCGCGCGAAATCGCTGGAGGAATTGCTGGCGCAGTCAGATGTTCTCAGCATCCACACGCCGCAGACGCCCGAGACGATCAACATGATCGGCGCGCGCGAGTTGGCGCTGCTGCCAAGGGACGCGATTGTGGTCAACACCGCCCGCGGGCGGATCATTGATATCGACGCTTTGGAGGCAGCCCTTCGCTCGGGTCAGCTGGCCGGTGCGGGGTTGGATGTGATCCCGGTCGAGCCGCCGGTCGAGCCGATCCCCTCGCTGCTGCGCGCCTATCGCGACCGCGAGAAATGGCTCGAAGGCCGCCTGATCATCTGCCCACATTCGGCCTTCCACACCCGCCACGCCTGGGACGACATCCGCCGCAAATCCGCCGAGACGATGGCGGCGGCGTTGTCGAATGCACCGCAGAACGTGATCGCGCCGGATTCGTATTGAGCCGGAACGCACCGCACCAAACCGTCATCCTGAGCGAAGCGTCAGGATCCAGGAATCGTAGAGCCGAGCTTTTGGCTCCTGGATCGCGACGTCGCTTCGCTCCTCACGATGACGGTTTGCAAGATGATCACGTTGCCTTCGGAAGCCGCACGGTAAACTTCGCCCCGATCACCTGACCGCTCTCATCACGCCGGTTCTCTGCCGAGATCCGGCCGTTGAGCGCCTCGACAATTTGGCGGCTGATCGACAGGCCCAGCCCGGAATGCGTGCCGAAGCGCTCGCCTTTCGGGCGCTCGGTGTAAAACCGGTCGAAGATATGTTCGAGCTTGGCTTCCGGAATCCCGGGGC
>CAITEF010000348.1 GCA_903891315.1 uncultured Rhodospirillales bacterium
GGCCAGACGTTCGCCGGTGGTCAGATAATGACCGACCTGCGCGATGATCCACGGCTTGCCGTAGGCGCCGCGCCCGATCATCACGCCATCGGCTCCGGAGCGACGCAACGCTTCGGTCGCGTCGTCCTCGTCGGTGATGTCGCCATTGGCGATGATTGGAAGTGACGTGGCGGCTTTCACCTCGGCGATGAAATCCCAGTCTGCCGTACCGGTGTAGAACATCTGGCGGGTGCGGCCATGCACGGTGAGCATCTTGATGCCCGACTCTTCGGCGATCTTCGCCAGTTTCGGAGCGTTGAGGCTGTTGTGGTCCCAGCCCATTCGCATTTTCATCGTCACCGGCACATCAACGGCACGGGCGACTTTTTCGAGAATCCGGCCTGCGGTGATTTCGTCCCGCATCAGCGCCGAGCCCGCCATCTGGCCGACGGCGACTTTTTTCACCGGGCAGCCGAAATTGATGTCGATCAGATCGGCCCCGCGTGCGGCGGACATCTTGGCAGCCTCGGCCATCGCTTCCGGATCGCAACCCGCCAGCTGAATCGACGACGGCGAGCCGTCCAATGTGGCCATACGCAAGGTTGCCTGATTCTCGCGCAAAATTGCCCAGGACGCGATCATCTCTGAGACAAGCAATCCCGCGCCAAGCTCGCGGGCGAGTCGGCGGAAGGGAAGGTCGGTGACACCGGACATCGGTGCCAGGATAACCGGCGTCTCAATCGTCACCGATCCAACCTGGATCGGCACAAGCGGAGCGCGGGTGTTCACGGAATTGCACATCATTTGTGCAAACTAGTCTGGCAGAGAGTTGCACGCAATGTGTGCAACCGCGCGAAGCGCTCAGGTCGACCTTGTGCCATTGTCCATCTCGGGCAGATTGGCGAGCTTGGTGGCAAGTGCGATCAGGTCGCGCGCAATCTGGCCGGTGAGGTGTTTGGTGGTCAGCATCGAACTCGCCCCGCCGCAATTGAGCGCCATCACCCGGCGTCCATTGCCCGCGATCACCGGCACGCCGATGGCGTTGATCTCCTTGTGGTAGGTCTTCTCGTTGAGCACGAAACCGTCGCGTTGATAGGCCTCGACGATTGCAGCGATGCGTGTGCGTAGGGGCAACGCATCCGGGCGGTTGGCGCAGAGCATGGCTAGGATGCTCTCACGCTCGTCGTCCTGAATCCCGCCGAGATAGGCCCAACCGAGCGCCGAGTTCTCGATGGCCAGCACTGAGCCCACATGCAAATGCAGCCTCAGAATCGTCGCAGCCTCGGCGCGTTGGACAATGACCATGTGCAAATTGTCGCGCTCGGCCAGCGACACCGCGCCACCAGAGCGCTCGGCGATTTCCTTCATCGCCGGAAACGCCGCCTCGGCGATGCCGGAATGCGTCAAGCAGGACTGTCCGAGCGTCAGCGTGCCAAGACCCACGCGCAGTTTTTCCGGATTTCGGCCCGGCACCAGACAGCCCAATTCGCCCAGCGTGTGGCACAGCCGCCAGACAGTGGATTGCGGCAATCCGGTGAGGGTGGCGATCTCGGTGGTGCCGAGTTCCATGCGATCCGGCGTGAAGCAGCGCAGGATCTGAATGCCGCGCGAGAGGGCCGTCACGAACTGAGGATCTTCCTTCATCGAGGAACCTTTGCGCGGCTTCCTACCGGTTGACTTGACCCGGAGCGGGCGGAATACTGACAGGAAATGGATATATAATCCGACAGGCGAATTAAAGGGAAGAGGCGCATCCGCATGACGCAAAATCGCGTGGCTGATCCGTTGGACCTCACGCGGTTCCTCAAGCCCGGCTCGGTGGCGCTGGTGGGCGCGACGGAGGATCTCTCGAAATTCGGTGGTCGCTGCGTGCGGCTGATGCTGGATTTCGGCTATCGCGGGCGGATCTACCCGATCAATCCGAAATACAATTCGCTGTTGGGTCTGGATTGTTTCCCCGATGTGATGTCGCTGCCCGAAGTGCCCGACCATGTCGGCATCGTGGTCGCCCCCAACCATGTGATGGCCTCACTGCGGCAATGCGTGGACAAGGGCGTTACATTCGCCACCGTCTTCACAGCCGGATATGCCGAGACCGGGACCGCGAAGGGCCGGGAATTGCAGGGCGAGATCTCGGCGTTCTGCCGCGAGACCGGCCTGCGAGTGATGGGGCCGAACTGCAACGGACTGATCAATTTCGTCGACCATTTCGCGATGGCCTCCACTGCCACGATTGCCGGGCCGCGCCAGCCTGCCGGCAATGTGGGCGTTGTGTCGCACAGTGGCGGGCTGGGGCAGGTCAACACGATGTGGCGGGCGCAGCAGGCCGGTGTGCCAATCAGCTACGAGGTCAGCTGCGGCAACGATGCCGATCTCGACGTGCTGGATTATGCGCGCTTCATGGTGGCCGATGATGCGAGCGACGTGATCCTGATGCTGCTCGAACGCGTGCCGTCTGGCGAGAAGCTGGCGGCGTTGGGGCGCGAGGCGGCGGAGCGGGACAAGCCAATTGTGGTGCTCAAGCTTGGCCGCACCGAGGCGGGCAGTAAGGCGGCGGCGTCGCATACCGGAGCGCTGACCGGCTCGGATGCGGTGCATGATGCGGTGTTCAAGCAATACGGCATGATCCGGGTAGAGGATTGCCCGGAGCTTTACGAGACCGCGATGCTGCTGCGCCGTCGGGGTCAGCGGCCGAAGGGCAACCGGCTCGGCGGGATGGCGATCTCGGGTGGCAATGCGGTGCAATTGGCCGATCTCGGGGCGGCCTATGGACTGCAATGGCCGTCCTACACCGCCGAGACCCAGGCGAAACTGGGTCAATGGATGCCGGGCTTCGGCAGTATCGGCAACCCGACGGACCTGACCGCGGGCGTGATCGGGCAGAAGGACACCTACGCCTCGGTGCTGGAGGTGATCGCAGCCGACGAGAATATCGACACGATGGTGCCGATCCTCACCTTCGCCTCGCGCGACGAGATTATGCGGGTGAAGGAATTGGCCGATAGCATGCCGAAAGCGGTGGCGGTGCTGTGGTCGGGCGGGTGCAGCGATGATCTCTCGCTGGATGCGCGCGTGTTCGCCGAGGCGAATGTGCCGATCTATCGCGACACCAAGGCGCTGCTGCAGGCGGTGTCGCGGGCGGCGGGTTATGCCGAGTTTCAGCACCACAACGCGGCGCGAGTGCCGCTGGTTCGTCCGGATGGGATGTCGGAGGCGGCCGTGCGTGAGGCGCTCGGGCGGGGGGCGCTGACTGAGCAGACCAGCAAAATGGTTCTCGCCGCCTATGGGATGGCTGTGACCCGCGAGGAGTTGGCGATCTCGGCCCCAGATGCGGCCAGTATCGCGTCCCAGATTGGCGGCTCGGTGGCGTTGAAAATTCAGTCGCTGGATATCCCGCACAAGACCGAGGCTGGCGGCGTGCGGCTCGGGCTGTGTGCCGCGGATGAGATCGTAAGAGCCTATGACGAGATCATCGCCTCGGCCCGACGATACGCTCCCATGGCCCGGATTGAGGGTGTGCTGGTGCAGGAGATGGTGCCGCCGGGGGTGGAGATCATGCTTGGTGTGACGTCCGATCCGGTGTTCGGCCCAGTGGTCTCAGTGGCACTGGGGGGGATTTTTGTCGAGGTGATGGGCGATATCGTCCACCATTTGGCACCGCTTGGCCCGGATGACGCGCGTGCGATGCTGGGCGGTCTGAAGGGGGCAAAACTTCTCGACGGCGTGCGCGGCATGAAGCCCGCTGATGTTGGGGCATTGGTCGATGCGATGGTCCGATTGTCCTGGCTCGCACATGATTTGGTCGATGTGATTGCCGAGATCGATCTCAACCCGGTCATCGTCGGCCACGCCGGACTGCGCGTCGCCGATGCGCTGATCGTGCGCCGATGAGCGGGCTGGTGCAGCATCGTGAAGGCGGCGTGTTGGTGCTGACCTTGGATCGCCCGAAGGCAAATGCCATCGACGCCGCGATCGGTGCGGCGTTCTGCGATGTGATGCGACATGCGGCAGAGGACGCGTCAGTTCAGGCTGTGGTGCTGACCGGGGCTGGGGATCGGGTATTCTGCGCCGGGGCCGATCTGAAGAACCCGGAAAATCTGCCCACCGAAATCCTCGGCCCCCAGCGCGCGGCAACACTGGGTGGGATGCTGGATGCCATGTTGGATTTTCCCAAGCCGTTGGTCGCCGCCGTGAACGGGGCGGCGGTCGGGGCAGGGGCGATGCTGGCGTTGCTGGCGGATCGCGTGGTGGTCGCGGAGAGCGGGCGATTCAGCCTGCCGGAGATCGATGTTGGGATGCCGACTTTCATTGGGTTGGCCATTCTCTCCGACCTCGCAGGCAGCGCTCTCGCCGCCGATCTGGTACAATCCGGTCGTGCAATGGCGGCGGCTGAGGTAGCTTCGCGCGGATTGGCGAAATGTGTTCCAGCCCACGCGCTGATGTCATCTGCACTGGAAACAGCACGGATGCTGGCGGGGAAAAATCCGGTCGCATTCGCTGCGAACAAACACTGGCTGCACATCACGCGCCGGGAGGCGATCAAGCTCGCCACTGCGGCCTCGGCGGCGCACCGGGCGAGAGGGAGCTGAATATGGACGTCGAAATGTCCCCCGAACTCAACGAAATGCGCAGCGCCTTGCGCCGTTTCGTCACGAGCGCGCTTGAACCGATGGCGCGGCGGATGGATGAGACCAACACTGTCCCTGACGAGTTGGTGCCGCTGCTGCGCGACAATGGCTATCTCGGCATGCGGCTCGATCCGGAATTGGGCGGCGGTGGGATCGGGCTTGCGGCCTATTGCCTGACGATTGAGGAATTTGCCCGCTCGCACCGCTATTTCACGCTGGCGCTGGACTACTCGTCCGGCCTGACCCCTGCCGCCATCGCCAAGCACGGCACCAAGGCGCAGCAGGCGAAGTATCTGACGGGGCTCGTCAGCGGCACCACCCAGGCCTCGTTCGCGCTGACCGAGCCGGATGCGGGCTCCGATTCCGCATCGATGCGCACGCGGGCGGAGAAGATCGAGGACGGTTGGAAGATTAACGGGCGCAAGCACTATATCAGCGGCGGCGGGGATGCGGATTTCATTCTGCTGCTGGCGGTGACGGACCCGGAGAAGCGGGCGCGCGGCGGCATCACCGCGTTTCTGATCGATCGCGGCACGCCGGGCTTCAGCGTCACCCGCGAGGAGGAGACGATCAGCTCGATCATCAAGCTGGCCGAGCTCACCTTCGAAGATTGCGTGGTGCCGGATGAGGCGGTGTTGGGCCGGGTTGGCGGGGGCTTCGCGGTGGCGATGGAGACGCTGACATCGGGGCGACTTGGTGTGTCATGCGCCTGTATCGGTGCGGCGGATCGGTTGCTGGAGATGAGCGTCGATCACGCGCGCAGCCGGACGACGTTCGGCAAGAAACTCTCCGAGCGGCAGGCGATCCAGTGGATGCTGGCCGATTCCGCCATCGAACTCCGGGCGGCACGGGCGATGGTCTATGACACGCTGCGTCAGGTCGAGGCGGGTGCGGACGTCGGCACGGCGGCGAGCATGTGCAAGGTCTATTGCTCGGAGATGGTGGGGCGTGTGGCGGATCGGGCGGTGCAGATCCATGGAGGCATGGGGCTGGTGCGCAGCTATCCGGTGGAGCGCTTCTATCGTGATATCCGGCATTACCGCGTGGGCGAAGGCACCTCTGAAATCCAGCGCATGCTGATCGCGCGCGGATTGTTCAAAGACGCGGAGAGCCGCGCATGAGTGAGGCCGTCACCTATGAGCGTCGTGAGGCGGTGGCGTGGGTAACGCTCAATCGCCCCGAGGCGATGAATGCGATCAATGATGCGGTGCGCACGGGGCTGCCGGAATGTTTGGCGCGGGCGGAACAGGACGATGAGGTTCGTGCCATCGTGCTGAGCGGAAATGGTCCGCGCGCGTTTTGCGTGGGAGCGGACGTGAAGGAATTCGCGCCCGTCGAGGCGCTGGCGGATTATCGCGGTCCGCGTCTGCATGGCCATTGGATCGCGGCCTTCGAGCGGCTGCGCAAGCCGGTGATTGCGGCCCTTCATGGCTTCTGCATGGGCGGCGGGCTGGAGATCGCGATGGCGTGCGATATCCGGATTGCCGCCGAGAATGCCGTCTTCGCAATGCCCGAACTCACCCATGGTTTCATTCCAGGTGCTGGCGGCACGCAGCGGCTGGCGCGGCTGGTTGGGATCGGTCGGGCGATGGATATGATCCTCAGCGGCGAGCGCATCGACGCGCAGGAGGCGCGGCGGATCGGGTTGGTGACGCGGGTGACGGCGGCGGAGAGTCTTGCCGAGGAGGCCGGGAAGCTGGCTGCTCTGATTGCCGGTCGCGCCCCTCTGGCGGTGATGGCGGCGAAGGAGGCATTGTTGCGTGGGGCGGATATGGAGCTGCGCGCGGGCATGCGTCTGGAACTCGATTTGTTGACCTTCCTGATGGGCAGCGAGGACCGCAAGGAAGCCATTGCCGCCTTCCGCGACAAGCGCGCGCCCGCATTCAAGGGGCGATGAGCATGAGTGAGCCCATCGTTGATATCCGCAATCTGAGCAAGCAATTCACCAGCCATGATGGCGGGCTGACCTTGGCGCTGGACCGGGTGTCGTTGCAGATCGAGCCGGGCCAATTCGTCTCGGTTGTGGGTCCGAGCGGCTGCGGCAAGAGCACGTTGCTGGCGATTCTGGCCGGGGTGATGGATCGCTCGGACGGGCAGGTGTTGCTGCGCGGGGCCGAGGTGAAGGGACCGCGACGCGATGTCGGTGTGATGTTCCAGGAGGCGTTGCTGCTGCCGTATCGGACGGTGCTGCAAAACATCATGCTGCCCGCGATTATCCACAGACTGCCGCAGGCGGAATATCTCGAACGCGCCAAACAACTTATCAAACTGGTGCAACTCGAAGGCTTCAACGACCGCTATCCCAGCGAGCTTTCCGGCGGGATGCAGCAGCGCGCGGCGATTGCGCGTGGCCTGCTGCATGATCCGGCAATTCTGCTGATGGACGAGCCGTTCGGAGCACTCGATGCGATGACGCGTGAGCAGATGAATCTCGATCTGCTCGATATCTGGAGTGCGGCGCGCAAGACGGTGATGCTGATAACCCATTCGATCTCCGAGGCGGTGTTCCTGTCCGACCGGGTGATCGTGATGTCGCCGCGACCGGGGCGGATTGTGGACACGCTCGATATTGATCTGCCGCGGCCGCGTAGTCTGGCAATGATGGCGACACCGGAGTTTGGTGCCTATGCCGAGCGTATCCGCGCGCGGCTCGGTTTGCGGGGGAGTGCGGAATGAGCGCGAAGCCGGCGAAATCCTGGGGCTGGACGCTGTTCCCGCTCTCGCTGGTCGTCCTTCTGGCGCTGTGGGAGGCGCTGGTGATCTGGGTGGAAGTGCCGATCTACATCTTGCCGCCGCCGAGCATGATCGTGTCGTCATTGATCGATATTCTGGGCAACAAGCTGCTCTATCAGAATGCGGCGGTGACGTTGCTGGAGACGTTTGCCGGGTTCGGATTGGCGGTGTTCTTCGGCGTGATGTTCGCCGTGCTGATCACGGAGTCGCGCGTGTGTGAGCGGATCCTGTATCCGTATTTCGCTGCCCTGCAGTCGATGCCGAAAGTGGCCATCGCCCCGTTGGTGGTGATCTGGTTCGGCTTCGGGCTGTCGTCAAAGATCGTGCTGGCGGCGTTGTTAGCGTTCTTTCCGATGCTGGTGAATGCCGTGGAGGGACTGCGCGCGGCTGATCCGGGGCGCTTGAAGCTGATGCAGGCGCTGGATGCGTCGCGCTGGCAGATTCTGCGCCATGTTCGGCTGCCTTATGCGATGCCGTTCTTCCTCGCTGGGATCGAGTTGGCGGGGATTTACGCGATGCTGGGCGCACTGGTGGGCGAGTTTGTCGGGGCGCAGAAGGGCATTGGCTATTGGCTGATGGCGATGAACATGAATGTCGACACATCTGGCTCCTTCGCGTTGCTGGTGCTGCTCGCCCTCTATGGCGTGGTGCTGCAAGCGTTGATCGGGCGGGTACGACGGCGCAGCCTGTTCTGGGCGCAGCCGCCCCGGGCGGGCCGACCGGGAGCGCGGCAATAAAGACGAAAAACCAATAACAGGAGGGCGGGATGCGCAGGCGGACATTCGGACTTGGGATGGCGGCAATGACGGTGGCCTCACAGGCCCGCGCTGCCGATATGCGGTCGCTATCGGTCAATTACGGCGTCCCGCAGATCCCGATCTCGACAGCGCCGATCTTCTCCGTCCCGCGCAGGCTCGGGCTCTGGCCAGAAGCTGGGCTTGATGTCACTCCTCAAGGTGCGCAGGGCGCGGGACCCGCGTTGCAGCAGTTGATCGCAGGGCAGGTGATGCTGACTTTCACCGGTCTGCCCGCCGCGATGGAGCTGATCAACAAGGGTGCACCGATCAAGGTGGTCGCCAGTGTTTATGGGCGCAACGTGTTCTATCCGGTGGTGCTGGCGAACTCACCGATCACCGAGATTGCCGGGCTGAAGGGCAAGACCATTGGCGTCACCGGCATCGCGTCCACCAACGCCCAATGGATCCGCGCCATTCTGCGCAGCTACAACGTGGCCGATGATGACATCCACCTGGTGGCGACGGGTGATGGCGCGAGTGCGCTGAGTGCGCTTCAGCATGGCCAGGTCGATGCGCTGCAGCTCGTCGAGGCGGATTATGATCGGTTCGAGACGACCGGCGTGTCGCTGCGCAGGCTGAACGCTGCCCCGGTTCTGCAAAAGCTCTCCTTTGTACAGGGGCTGGTGGCACACACCAAGACCATCGCAAGCGATCCGAAACTGCTGAACGGCCTGCTGCGCGGCATCGCCGGGGCGTCGTTCTATTGTCAGGCGCGTCCTGAGGACGGGGTGCGGATGCATTGGGCGGAATATCCCGAGACCAAGCCGCAGGGGGATTCCGAGAAGGCGTTGGCGGCGGGCACGCTGGTGCTGAAGAACCAGATCTCGGCCTACACGGTGGCCACCGACAAGCGCTTTGGTGTCACCACGCAAGCAAAGGTTGAGCTGGTGCGCGACACGTTGGCCGATCTGGGACAGCTCTCCAAACGTCTGCCAGCGGAATCGTATTTCACCGACGCCTTCATCGACGCCGCCAATGATTTCGATATGGCGGCCATGCTGGCGCGCAAGCCCAATCTGTAAGGATCAGCCTCATGGCGATGAAACTCTGGCACCAGAGCATGACAGTGCTGACCGACCTGCCGGGCTATGCCAACACGCTGCGCCATCGCATTGATCAGGTGGTGCGGCCGGACACCGAAGTGGTGATGCATGGTTACGCGCCGGGCTCGTTCCCGGTGAACTACCCGGGGCCGGATATTGCGCATGACTATCTCTATCAGCTCCATTCCCACCAATTCGTCCTCGCCGCCCTGGAAGCCGAGCGGCAAGGGTTTGACGCGGTGGTGCTCGCCAGCTTGCCCAGCCCGCTGATCCGCGAGATCCGCAGCCTCGTCGATATCCCGGTGCTCGGTTATGGCGACACCTCGTTCCGTCTGGCGGGGATGTATGGGCGGCGCTACGGGCTGTTGCTGTTCAACGTGGAGCGCACCGAGTTCTGGCCGAACCGGGTGACGGAACTGGGCTTGGGCGAGAATTTCGTGGGCGTCCGCCCCTCTGGCGTGACGTTCAACGAGGTGGCTGCCGCCCATGGGGACGAGGCGGCTTTGCGCGATGTCGTGGCCCGCGTGATTGCGTCCGGCGAGAAGATGGCCAGCGAATTGGGGGCGGATGTGATCATCCCCGGCGAGATGCCGCTCAATCTGCTGCTCGCCCAAATGAAGGTGACGCAAATGGGCGGGGCGACGGTGATGGACGGCTTGGCGACGCTGTTCCGGATGGCCGAGGTGGCCGTCGATCTGCATCGTGACAGCGGCATGTTGCAGAGCCGACGCGGCTTTTATCACTCGGCACCGGACAAGCAGCGTGTGCGCGACCTGCTGGATTTCTACGGGATGGGTGCGCTGACACAGCGCCTCTCGACGCCGAAATGACCGCCGTCGTTGGCATCGCCGAACTGCCGCACGGGCGGATGACCGGCGTCACCCCGATGGCGTTGCATGACCGGCTAGGGAGGATGGCGCTCGACGATGCCGGGCTGAGCATCACCGATGTCGATGCGGTCATCACGCTCTCGCCGCGTTCGGACCCGTATCTGATCCATGCGGCCGCTTTGGCCGAGTTCATGGGGATCACGCCGCCAGTGGCGCTGACCGTTGAAGGCGGTGGGGCGGCACCGGCGGTGATGGCGGATATGGCGCGGATGATGATCCTGGGCGGGCGGGCGAAGACCGTGCTGATCATCTCGGCGGATATGCCGCTCAGCGTGGTCAATCGCAGCAATTACATTCAGACGCTCGCCGATGCCGGGCCGGTGCATCCGGATATCGAGCGCCCGTTCGGACCCACTGTGCCGTCGTTGTTCGGCATCTGCGCGAGGGCCTATATGCACGAATACGGGGCGACCGAGCGCGATTTCGCCGCTGTCTCGTTGCATAACCGCAAGGCGGCGATGGCTCATCCCAACGCGCATATGCGCAAACCGCTCGACATGGAGGGTTTTCTCGCCAGCCCGATGATCGCAGATCCGCTGCGGCTGCTTGATTGCACGCCGGTCTCGGATGGTGGTGGGGCGTTCGTGGTGACGTCGCTGGAGCGGGCGCGCGATCTGAAGCAGAAGCCGGTGAAGATCCTCTCGGCGGGTTTTGCGATGACGCAGTTGCATCTCTCCGCCGCCGCCTCGCTGACCAGTTTCGGGGCGGGGATCGCACTTGATCGCGCGTTGGGACAGGCGGGGTTGGCGCACGGCGATATTGATGTCGGGCTGGTCTATGACTGCTTCACCATCGCCTTGCTGCTCAATCTGGAAGACATGGGCTTCTCCGCGCGTGGGCAGGCGGGTGAAGCGTTCCGGGCGGGGGATTTCGATCTCGGCGGACGCATCCCGATCAACCCGCATGGCGGGCTGCTCTCTCATGGCTATCCGGGCCGCGCGGCCGGGATCGGCAATCTGATCGAGGCGGTGGTGCAATTGCGCGGGCAGGCCGGGGACCGTCAGGTCAAGGACGCAGAGGTGACGTTGACGCATGGCATGGGCGGCGTGTTCGCAACCCACGGCGTGCTGCTGCTAGGGAGGGCGTGATGTATTCGGCTCCACGCAACGGACGCGAGGCGACGCCGCATTGGGTGGCGGCACGCCAGGGTGTGCTGAGGCTGCCGTTCTGCTCAGTGACCGGCAAGCCGATTTGGCCTCCGTCTTCGGCGGCGAGCAATGTGGGTGGTTCGCTGGAATGGCGGGACTGCCCGGGCGGTGGGACTGTGGCCAGCTTCTCCATCGTCCGCCGACCGGTGCAGCCGGAATGGAACGACAAGGCCCCCTATGTCGTGGCGATGATCGATCTGGATGTGGGCGTCCGGATTCTGAGCAACATCGTTGATTGCGATGCGGAGAGCGTGCGAATTGGCGCGCGCGTGCGGTGCATGTTCGTCGAGACGACGAATCCGGAATTGGGACTGCCAGTGTTTCGGCTCGATGACGCCACAGCCTAGCCGGTTCGCAATTGACGCGGGACGCGGCTGCGGACAGTTTGCCGCACCATGAGCCAGTCTGCCGAAACCAAAAGACCAATCCTCGCCGCCTTGCTGGTCGCTGCCGGCACCGGCAGTCGCTTCGGCGCGCAGATTCCGAAGCAATATGTAGAAGTCGCTGGCAAGATGGTCATTCGCCACGCTGCTGAGGCGTTGCTGCGTGACGGCGTGATTTTGCAACCGGTCGGTGACTTCGAAGCGCTGAACGCAGCTCTCGCGGGCCTTCCCCATCGTGTCCCGGTGGCGGGCGGCGAGACGCGGCAGGATTCTGTGCGACTCGGGCTGGAGGCATTGGCCGATCTCGCGCCCGATATCGTGCTGGTGCATGACGCTGCCCGTCCCGTGATCCCGGCGGGAACGGTCGGCAATCTGGTTGCCGCCTTGGAAAAACATGGAGGTGCTATTCCGGGCGCTCCTGTTGCCGACACGCTCAAGCGCGCGGCTGGGGGCCTGATCATCGGCACAGTCTCTCGCGACGGACTGTATCGCGCGCAAACCCCGCAGGCCTTTCGTTACGCCTTGCTGCGCGACCTGCACAGCGTGGCTGAGCTGGGGGCCACCGATGACGCCGCGATACTGGAGGCGGCGGGACATAGTGTCGCCCTGGTGCCGGGGCATGACGACAACATCAAGCTGACCTATCCGGAAGACCGGATGCGGCTGGAAAGGATTCTCACGCCCATGCCCGATAAGATGATGGAAACCCGTGTCGGCACCGGCTTCGATGTCCATGTTCTGGCCGAGGGCCGCAAGCTGATCCTGTGCGGTGTCGATGTGCCGCACGAGAAGGGGCTCGACGGGCACTCGGACGCCGATGTCGGCATCCACGCGCTGTGTGACGCGATCTATGGCGCGATGGCGGACGGCGATATCGGCCGGCATTTCCCGCCCAGCGAGAACCAGTGGAAGGACGCCGATTCGGCCCGCTTCCTGCGCCATGCCGCTGCTCGGGTGGCCGAGCGCGGCGGGCGGATCGTCAATGTGGATGTCACGCTGATCTGCGAACGCCCGAAAATCGCGCCCCATGCGGCGGCGATGATGGCGCGGCTGGCGGAACTGCTGGGGGTGGACGCCACGAAAATATCGGTGAAGGCGACCACCACGGAGCGGCTCGGCTTTACCGGGCGGATGGAGGGCATCGCCGCCC